>JACQWK010000328.1 GCA_016209525.1 Verrucomicrobiota bacterium | reverse complement strand
GGGCGGCTCTCCATGAACCTCCTGGGGGGGCGAGACTCCGGTCGAGCCGTGACTTCTTTGCCAGCTAGGATTCCCGGGCTCGCCGGGTGTCTCGCCCCACCTGGTTGCTTGGCGCTCGCAACAGGAACATAATCTGCTATCTTCCACACCAGTCATGCAGTTTTTCTTGGTTTTGGGATTTGTCGTTTGGATTCTTTCGCCGGACGCACTTGGACAGGAATCGTCGGGAAGCCCGTCGGTTCGCTTCGAATTTCGCGAACCGCGGGCCGCGGCGTACCGAGTCGAAAAGCCCGCCGACCCGGTGCTCGCGCGCAAGAGCGTCCCTCCTAAACCGGGCCTGCTAAAGGCCTGGCTCGACAGTGGTTCCTCCTCGCCGAGCTCTGTCAAATTGGGAAACCGAGTCGTGCTTGAGCTCAGGCGCTCCGAGGACTTCGCGGATGTCACCGAAGGCCGAGCGCTTCGGGTGGCCCGAACCCTCACACGCACGCTCTACATCTTGGAAGCGCCCGATTCTTGGACGGCTGTGCAAGAGGCTGAATCCCTTTCGAGGGATCCGCGCGTGATGGCGGCCTATCCGGTGGCCATCCGGCCCAAACGATTCTCCGGCAACTACGCCGCGAAACCCAACGATCCGTTCTTTTACCAATTGGACAAACCCAACTCCGAATGGCAGCCGTACCTGGAGAACCGAGACACGAATGGAGCGCCGCTGGGAATTGACCTGAATGTTCGGGCGGCCTGGCCTATCAGCAGAGGCCGCGGCGTCGTTGTCGCGGTGGGAGACGACGGCGTCGATCTCGCGCATCCGGATTTGGCCCCCCAAGGCGAAACCGCGCTCCACTACGATTTTTACACGGCGCGCACCAACGGCATGCCCGCCGGCGCCTTCGCCAATCACGGGACTGCGGTCGCGGGTCTCGCCCTCGCCAAAGGCGACAATAAGATCGGCATTTCGGGGGTGGCGCCCGACGCGCGGTTGGCGAGTTGGGTGCTGTTTAGCGACCGCGATCAACTGGAGGTCAGCGATGAAGCGCTGATGGACATGTTTCAATACCAGTCCAGCGTGGTGGCCGTGCAGAACCATAGCTGGGGAAAAGATGGCCGCGAACAGTTGCGTCCAACCTCGCTGGAGAGCTTGGCGATCTCGAACGCGGTGACCTTCGGACGACAGGGAAGAGGCGTGGTCATGGTGCGCGCCGGAGGGAACGGACGCGCCCGCAGTCATGACGCCAACGATGACGGTTATCTGGCCGACCCGCGTGTGATCGCGGTGGCTGCGGTGCGGTTGGATGGGCGTGTGACTCGCTATAGCGCTCCGGGCGCGAATTTGCTGGTGGCTGCGCCGAGCGGTGATGCCGATGAGGACCCGAGCCCTTGCGGCAAAGACTCCCCGAATTTGCTCACGACGGACCGCCGCGGCCTGGCCGGTTTCAATAGCAACACTTCCGAGGGCGACCTCGCGGACTACGGATTTGGCGCGACGGGGTTCAGCGGCACGTCGGCCGCGACGCCGCAAATTAGCGGACTGGTTGCGCTCATTCTCGGCACGAATCCCAAGCTGACTTATCGTGACGTCCAGCAAGTCTTAATTCACTCCGCCCGCCATGTGGATCTGGCGGATCCGGACGTGAAGACCAATCGCGCCGGATTTCGGGTGAGCCACAATCTGGGGTTTGGAGTTCCCGATGCAGGCCTGGCAGTCCGGTTGGCCAAGAGTTGGCCGAATCGTCCGCCGGCCACGGAGGTGATTTACACCTGGAGTTCGGCGGCCGTGATTCCGGATCAAGGCTTGCGAGTTCTGGTTCGAGGAAAGGCTGTGCCGGCGAACCTCCAATCGATCGTCGCGCTCCCAGCCTTGGGGGTGTTTCCCGACACGCCCACGTCGTCGTTCCCTCTGGTCAATGCGGGGACGACGTCGCAAGGCATCACCGCCGATGTGCGCGGCCGGGCGGCTCTCATCCAGCGGGGGGAAAATTATTTCTGTGAAAAACTGTCGCTAGCGGCGGCCGCCGGCGCTTCGTTGGCCATTGTGTATAACAACCGCGACCTGACTTCACGCATCATCATGGGTGCCACGGAATTTACTCCGATCCCGGGGGCCTTCATCAGCCAGTCGGACGGCGAAGCGTTGCGGCAATACTTGCTGTCCGATCCCTCCGCCCAGGCGCAGCTCGCTCTGCAAGCGACCAACTTCTCCTTCTCGGTGAAAGAAACTCTGCTCTGCGAACACGTGGGAGTGCGCATCGATACGGATCATACCGTCCGCGGTGACTTGCGCATTACTTTGGTCTCACCTCACGGGACGCGGAGTGTGCTCCAGAGCTGGGGCGGCGATGATTCGGCGGGACCGCGCGATTGGACCTATTATTCGGTCCACAATTTTTACGAGAGCAGCGCCGGGATGTGGACCGTCGCAGTCAGCGACCTGGATGGCAGGGGCGTTGGAAGCGTCCGGAGCATTCGTTTGATCGTCCGCGGCGTCCCGATCACGGACAGTGACGGGGACGGTCTGGATGACTCGTGGGAGCTACAGCATTTCGGTAACCTGGCTTTCGGGCCCCAGGACGACGTCGATAATGACGGCTTCAGCAACGCCCGCGAGCAAATCGTGGGAACGGTGCCGGGCGTGTCGCAGACTGCGTTTGTTTTGGATCTTTCGCGATGGAACGGTCGGTTGGCACGGCTAAGCTGGCCGAGCACGACGAACACTTCCTACGAAATCAGAGTGGGACCGGATGCGGCCAGGCTGCAGACGTTGGTCACGACCTTGCCCGGACGATTTCCGGAAACGGAGTGGTTCGTCCCTTACACGAACCTAGTCCATCAATTCTTCCGCGTGGAAGCCGTGCCCACGAATCCCTCCCTCCGGTGATCAGCCTCACTGACAGGCTGGCAGTAGCCGAACCAAGTGTCGCTGTAGTGATAGTCTTGGATCTTGTTTGTGCTTGAGCCGACTCGGCGGTTCTGACGTTCTCCCTCACCCCGGCCCTCTCCCGCTGGGAGAGGGAGCAAGGCGGCACGCGCCGGCATCCCGGGCTGGCTCGGCTTGGCGGCGTGCGGTGGTGGAACTCTTCTCCCTCTCCCCAAGGGAGAGGGCTGGGGTGAGGGGGAACTCGACGTCCTCCAACCGACCGGCTCGGACTCGCCCGCCAAATCTTCATCAAGTTATTCGTTGCTCCAACTCGACATTGGAGGATCAGTGCTTCGAGGTTCCGTACCCGCGGACGAATCCGATGCACTGTGCGACATCCACCACCGAGTTCTCCCAATTGTATTCGTATTCGATGGAAATATTGCCTTCGAAGCCTTGGCGTTTGAGTTCATCGAGGACGCCGGAAATATTGCCGACGCCGGAGCCGAACGGCACGTCGTGATGTCCAATTGCCCCGAGAACATTGCGGTCCTTGAGATGGCTGCTCACGACGCGGCCCCGCAAAAGCTTAATGGCCTCCACCGGATCGACTCCTGAAGTAATCCAGTGCCCCGTGTCCGCGCAGGCTCCAATTCTCGAATCGCGGTCTTTCACGAGCGAGAGGATGAAGTTGGGATCCCACACTTTGTAGTTCGGATTCCGCGGTTGCTTCGGGTGGTTGTGATAAGCCACCTTGACGTCGTACTCCTTGACCAGCTTCTCGATGGTGTCAATGGAATCCACGGACTCAGTGGTGACGGCGTATAGACCCATTTTCTTGGCGAACTCGAATATCTTGCGCGCGGCGTCTTCCTCTTTCGGAATGCCGACCACGCCATAATTCAGCGCCTTGACGTCGTGCTTGGCCAATTTGGCTTTGACTTTCTGAATCACATCGCCGGACGCGGTGTGGTCCCATTTCACGTTGGGTTCCTCCCCACTCAATTTCTGTCCGGGGTAAAACTCGATGATTCTTCCTCCCGCCGCCGCAGTTTTTTCGATGGCTTCGAACACGCTGAAGCGATTGAACGTGTAGGCCTGTGCGCCGACTGCGAAGCCGCCTATTTTGGATTCCTCGCTGATTTTTACCCCGGCTTGCGCATTCGCCCAGACCAGACCGAGTGAAATGAGCAAGCTGCCACGGATGAGTTTTTGAATCGAAGTCATATAGTATCTCCAATTTATTTTTCCCATGATCAACGCCGCATTTATTAATCTGTTCAAAAGTAACCAGAAACCCCTCACCCGGCCTTCGGCCACCCTCTCCCCATCCGATGGGGAGAGGGCTGGGG
>JACQWK010000288.1 GCA_016209525.1 Verrucomicrobiota bacterium | reverse complement strand
GCTCCGGCAGGCTTGGTTTCATGGCTCTATATTGTATCTCTACAGATACAATATCAACCTAAAAGTTCAACGGAGACTCTTGCATTTCCGAAATTGGTTACTTTGGCGTCACAGGCCCAGGCCGCCGTGAAGCACTGGCTCAGCCTTGCCGATGAACGGAGAGCGCTTTAGACTTCCAAGTTCATGCGTGAGATTGCGGCTGGCAGAATCGTTTTCGGCGAACCGAATGTTGAGCCGAGCCTGGGCGGCACTCCGCTTGAGTTCGTCAGCATCATGGTCGATCCCACCACCAGGACGCTCCAACGGTTGCCGGCCATCCCGCTCAAATGAACCGCGAGGTTGAACTGCAACTCAGGTCGTCATCCCGAATAAACTGCCACCCGACCCCGGACTGTCAGCCTTCGCCCCGGGCCTTGATCAAGTCTAGTTCCGCGATCTGCCAAGTTGTCAAAACTAGGAACCGACCCCTTCACGACCCCTTCACGACTTCAAAAATCTCCGAGCCTCGCCTTCCGTGTGCGGCCGCTGCGGCCTGGAAGGCCGCGCGCCGGAAAAATCGTCGCGGCTTGCGACGATTTCGGCAGATACTGGCAGACTGCAAGTCTGCGCTACAGGGCCTCGGAGCCGCATTGGGTCAAATAACGTGTGAAATATCCGAGCTAGGAGAATCGCTCTTCCATGAGAAAATTCGCTCGCACCGCAGCAATTTCGGCGGTTGTTGCCGTGGTCGTATTTGCCATCTTGAAGCCGGCCAAAACGCCCGTCGTGGCGCAACTCACGAAACAGCACCGTCCTCGGCCCCAGATGCCGACAATCACCACGCTCCCTGATTTTCCCGGAATTCCGCTCTTCCCCAGGATTCTGACCAAGCGGAAGCAAAAGGAACTTCTCCAGGACCTGATCAATAACAAAGTCCACACCTACCCGGAGACTTCCGCCCGCGGCCATCGCGCCGGGAAATTCACTTCGACCGGGATTTTCGGCTCGTGGCCGCCCACCGAAGCGCAGATTGCGCGCATCGCGCCGCACTACGACAACATTCTGTTCGGCGCGGACAAGAAGGATCTCATTCCCCGCTTCAAGAAATACAATCCCGATGTCACGTTTTTCATCTACGTGGACAGCGGATTGAATCCGGGCTGGCGGCAGTCCGATGCCGGGGGTGTCGATGCCAAGGATACGCAGTGGATTGTCGAACATCACCCCGATTGGATTCTCAAGGATAATGACGGCCAGTTGATCCGGTCGCGCGGCGGTCTCTCCAATCCGGGAGAATATTGGCCGGACCCCGGGAATCGGGGGTGGCAAAACTATTTCGCCGAGAAAGTCTTGAAGTTGCTCAAAGAAACAGGCGGCGCATGGAACGGCGTTTTGCTCGATCAATTCATCGGGACGGCGGACGGCTACGAGCGCTATGCGAAGGCATCCCGGCAGGTTAAGTATCCCACGGACGAAGACTTTCAGGCGGCGTGGATCGAATTCTTCAAGGCCGTTAGACCCAAGCTCCCGGTTCCCATCATCGTGAACATGGAAGGAGGGAGCATCATCCGCAGGCCGGCGTTCGTTGAGGAGGTGGCGAAGGCGGCGGGCGGGGTGGAGAATGAGATTTTCCCGGAGGAGATGCCTGTCGAAGACCTTCGTCCGTATCTCGAAACGGTGCAAAACCTGCCGCCGAACATTCATGTCCGGATCAATTCCAAGCCCGCCGGTTGGGCGGGTGACATCGATCGGACCCTGTTCGCCTACTATTGCTATCTCCTGATCGCAGGCCGAAACCGTGAGGTCTATTGGACGAACAAGGAAGGGTCATCGGATGTTCCGCATTACTGGTATCGGGAATTCGATCTCGATCTCGGCGCTGCCAAAGGGAATATCCAGTTCGGGACCACAATCTGGAGCAGAGAATTCGAGAACGCCGTCGTGATTGTGAACCCAGGCAAAGTTCCAGGAGAATACTCGTGGCCTTCCTCCGTCAGTTACTGCGATGTGTTGGCAACTCCGCTCACCTCACCGATAAGACTTCGATCTCGCACAGCAATGCTGCTGGTGAGGGATACGTCCATCTTGCCGATGCGCACGCCGTAACCTTCTTCGTTGGGAGGGTCGGATTCCACTCCGTCCCTGACTTTGCCTCACACGTAGTCAGATTGCGCAAGCAATCCAGGGAAAGCCAGAGGCGACCGTGAGGCTTCAGCTTTGCTGGTCGTAGAGCAGATTTCCGATTTAGCGGTATCGTTCGAAATCGTCTCGTGCCGAGCAAATTTTCTCGTCCTCATCGTCGTCCTCGTCCTCGTAATTGAAAATTGGAAATCGAGGACGAAGGACGAGGACGAGCACGAGGACGAAAGATCGCCGCTGCCCGCGACGATTTCGGGTGGTACTGAAAGGACTGAGCGCTGGCTTGCATCGTGTGGCGATCGGGCCGAGAGTGAGTCTGGCAGTTGGGATAGTCGCTATGAATCATTGCCACAGAGTCGATGTGCGGTTGGTTCATCAGGTGGATGTGAGCGAGGCCACACAGTATTTGGTCCATCAACTGAATTGCGACAGTTGGCATGTGGCCTGCCGCCAAGAGCACCGGTTGATCGTGCAATTGACTTGCGGCTCGTCCGCGCGATACGCCGTGTGTTACGAATGCACTCCTCCCGTCGAGAAAGCCATCTACCACGGCAGCCGAGCCTGGGAGCTGTCGATCATCCCGTTGCACGACGAAGACAATTTGCGAGAAGGAAAAGTGAAGAATATCACGGCCGGACTGGCCGGGTTGCATTGAGACGCGTCGCTGGTGAACGGCGTCGAGGCCAAATGGGCACATCATCGCTCTACCCATTCTGGCCCGAGTGTTCTCGAATTGAGCTTCGCTGGGGATGTCCGGCTATCCGCTCCCTTGCTTGAGAAATCAACTTGAACCTGCTCCGTCCTGTCGCCAGGCTTTCGTCATGCCTGGAACAATGTTTCCGCCGTGCCACAAGTCGGAGCCATGAAGGGGAAGACTAGCCTGCCTGGCGAGCGACGACAACGGATCGAGCTGGCGCGACCATGCGGCGAGCCCTCATGTCCGTAATCCGTATTCGATCGGCGGATGCCGCGAGGTCACGCGCGATGGCTGGATCATCGGGTCCTTCACCGAACAGACGGCCCCAACCACAGATTCCGGCGGCGGTTCTAAAGTTCATTTCTTCCGCATCCGCGCCCGATGAAATGGGCTGGAACTCGCTACTGCTTCTGTTCCCGCCAGTCATCGACGGTCATTCGCCGCGCATTCTTCCAACCGGCGTGGCCGTCGAAATACATGAGATTAGGGCCTTGCCCATGCCGGGCCGCCGCTACCCGGCGTTCCCCGCTCAAGCGGGCTGTCGCGGCGGTCGTAGGGTAGGGCAGATGAGTCGGCGACCACACATCATTGAGATCATCGGCGCCAATGATGTTGGTGACGGTGAAGATGGGACGCCACGAACCGCTCTCGTTGTCCGCAAAATAAACCGTGTCGGCGGGCTGTTGGAATCGAGTCACTTTCTGGAGGCCGGTGATTTCAGAACCCGTCATGTCTCTTGGGCTGCTGAACTGCCACGCGTTGACCACGTAAGTCATGACCTGTCGCTTGTCCGGATAACTCAGGCAAGTATAGACTTTGATCCTTCCGTATTGGTCTCTCGTGGCTTTGGTGCCCCCCAGATAGGGGATGTACAACTGCCACCAAAACGGCGCGTTGCCGCGGGGAATTACGCCGTCGTAATCGTCGGCATACATCAACACGGCCAGGCCCATTTGCTTCAGATTGTTGTAGCAACTGGTTTTCCTCCCCTTCTCCTTGGCCTTGCTCAGGGCGGGCAAGAGCATCCCTGAAAGGATGGCAATGATCGCGATGACAACCAGGAGTTCAATCAACGTGAATCCTATGCTCCGATGGAGATTGGTTCGGCTGAACATAATCATACGGGACTGTCATTTTGGGTTGATTTGAGGATAGCCCCGATGGGCTCGCCACGACAAGGACTATCACGACCACGAGACCTCGGACCGATTCATAAGAGACGAAAGCCTCCCACTCCGTCGGTCTCCCCATCCGGTATCTAAGTTTAGTCTCAACTTCAGTCCTCGGAGGAGTAATCACCAGGTTCGCCGATCATCGGGTGTTTTCAGGTAGAACCAGTCGATTTTTCCGTTTAATCCGTTGGACATGGCTTTCCACGACATCATTGAGACATGGCCGTCCGCCCAGGAATAGTTGCCGCCTTTGCCGTGGCGGACGTACGGCCGCACTCCTTCCTTTGTGCCCCACGGTGGAATGGATGGCGGATAAAGGTAGCCGTAATTCCACCAATTCAATCCGGGCGCCACGTCGAGGCCATCGCCGTTCAAGCAAGTTTCCGTGGGCTTCGTGATCTGCGTGAGCTTCTTCCGGTCCGACTCTTCCATGTAACCCAAGTAGTAATAGTTCTGTCCATACCCGCCGTACGCCTCGTTCCCGGGAATGGACGCCGGCACCGCGTCCTTCAGCTTCGCGGACGGGCATGCCACTACCTTATCTTTCGCCACCAGGTTGGACCAACTTCCGGTTTCATGGGCGATGTAGCGTGAAATCTCCCAGAACCATTGGCAAGGGGACGCAGCCTTCGGGTCCGAGGCCAGCGGCAAATACTCGGCATGATCGTCGGCGTACAAAAGATACCCGAGGCCAATCTGTTTTTCGTTGCTCAGGCACTTGGCCGCTCTGGCTTTCTCCTTCGCTCGGGCCAGGGCCGGCAGGAGGAGCGACGCCGAAATGGCGATGATGGCGATAACTACCAACAGTTCGATGAGCGTGAACGCAGGTCGATCTGAATTCGAGCCCGCGAGTTTTTCGCGATAGGTGGACACCATAGATTAAACAAGGACTGGTTTTCCACGCCACCGAGGAGAATAAATTGGCAGTTTGCTGTCGAACAACTAGAAAGAAACTGGAGAGATTTCTAAGCGTCCGATATAACTGGCAACGCTATGAAACAATCCATCCCCTTGGGCGCCGCGTCGTTGCTCGCGGTTTTCGGTGTCGTGGCCAAGGCGCAGCCGCCGCTCACTCTCCCGCACACCGAACCGTTGACGTGGGAAGAAAGGGATCTCTCCGCCAGACTGATGGACGGCGCCCATCGCTTCGTCGAGCGCAAGATCTCGGAAGCGCCGGCGCGGCGCAGCCAATTCTGGGCGCGCGATTTTTCCTCGCCGGAGGCATATGCCAAATCGATTCAGCCCAATCGCGAACGCTTCCGAACCATCATCGGGGCTGTCGATCCACGCCTGCCGGCGCGGATGGAGCGGTTCGGCGATGATACGCGTCCGGCCTTGGTCGCAGAGACGTCGAGATACCGCGTTCATCAAGTGCGTTGGGATGTGCTTGAAGGCTTTTCCGGCGAGGGTCTGCTGGCGCAACCGAATGGAGCGGCGACTGGCCACGTGATCGCGTTGCCGGACGCAGACCAGACGCCGGAGCAATTGATGGGATTGGCTCCGGGCCTTGCTCGCGAATCCCAAGTGGCGTGGCGGTTGGCCGAAAACGGTTTCGAAGTCCTCGTGCCGGCGCTCGTCAGCCGTCAGAAATTGGCGACCGATGACAAGCAACTTCGGGCCTCGGACCAGACGCATCGCGAATGGATTTATCGTCAGGCCTTTCACATGGGCCGCCATGTCATCGGCTATGAAGTGCAAGCGGTGCTGGCGGCCGCGGATTGGTTTCGGCGGCGTTACGGCGACGACGCCAAGATCGGCATCTGTGGTTTTGCCGAGAGCGGCTTGATTGCCTTTTACGCCGCGGCGTTGGAACCTGGCTTCTCCGCGTCGCTGGTCAGCGGCTATTTCGGTTCGCGCGAACGCGTCTGGGCTGAGCCCATTTATCGAAACGTCTGGGGACTGCTCCGCGAATTTGGCGACGCGGAAATTGCCTCACTCATTCTGCCGCGCGCGCTGGTGGTCGAGCATAGCGCCGTGCCGGTCGTCACCGGCCACAAAGGCGAGTGGCGCCCCTCGGATTCTGAAAGCGTGGCGGCTGAATTGAAGCGAGTCGAAGCCGGGCCGAACTTTCCAAGACCGATCCTTGTGGCCGGCGAGCAAGGGACAACAGTCGGCCCGTTTTCGGACGCGGCCTTGGCGGCGTTCACAGGTCATCTGGGAGCCGCGAACCTCAAGGGGCTTTCCGGAGAGATTCCCCTGGATCGGCGGGCGTCCTTCGATCCCGCAGCGCGAAACAAGCGTCTGGTCCAAGAAATGGAAAACCACGTGCAAATGCTCGTGCAGCAATCCGATCGAATTCGAGATGAATTCTTTCTCTACAAAATCATGCCGGAATTGGCCAACAGCCAGTGGAGCACGGCGCGCAGGCACCCGACTCACGCGCCGGAGAAATTCATCGAAGGCGCGAAAGCGTTTCGACGTTCGTTTGCGGAAGAAGCCATGGGCCGGTTTGACGAACCGTATTCGCCGTTCAACGCTCGGACTCGCAAGGTGGCCGAGACCGAGCATTGGACGGCCTTTGATGTGGTTTTGGATGTCTGGCCGGAGGTGTTTGCATGGGGCGTGTTGGTCCTGCCCAAAGATCTGAAGCCAGGCGAACGCCGGCCGGTTGTGGTTTGCCAACATGGCCGCAACGGCGTCCCCAGGGACACCATCGACGCCAACAACTCCGCCTACAACAATTTTGCGGGCGTCCTGGCCGAACGCGGCTTCATGGCCTTCGCGCCGCACAATCTGTATCGCGGCGAAGACCGTTACCGTTGGCTGGACCGCAAGGCGAACACGATCAAGGCAACGCTGTTTTCTTTCATCATTGCGCAGCACGATCAAATTTTGCGCTGGCTGGAAACGCGGCCCGAGGTGGACGCAAGCCGCATCGCGTTTTACGGCTTAAGCTATGGCGGCGAAACCGCGGTGCGCGTGCCAACAATCTTGGAGAAATATTGCCTCTCGATTTGCAGCGGCGACTTCAACCAATGGACGCGCAAGGTGGCGGCCACTGACCAACCTTTCAGCTTCATGCGCACCATTGAATGGGAGATGCCGTACTGGAATTTGGGCCGCACGTTTGATTACGCGGAGATGAGTTACTTGATGGTTCCGCGCCCGTTCATGGTGGAACGCGGCCATCTGGACCGCGTCGGTTGCGACTCTTGGGTGGCGCACGAATATGCCAAGGTCCGATGGCTCTATGCGCAACTTGGCCTGGCCGACCGGACCGAAATCGAATTCTTCCAGGGCGGCCACAGCATCAACGGCGAAGGCACGTTCGCCTTCTTGCACAAGCACCTCAATTGGCCGCACAGGGACCGATCGAAACCGTAGAAAAGGAGGCAGGATCGGAGCCTGCCCCTGGAGTTTGAACATTTTGCGTTGCACGAAGGACTGGCACAGCGTGCGCCAATTCAAGGAGAACCAGCCCCGGAGGGGCGACGGAACTTTCTGGTGTGCCCCCCGAATTTGCCGGAGCGCGGCTGTGTGCGCAGCACCAGCCGCAGCAGCCCGACAAGTCCAGTGCGCTGCGGCTGGGTCTTCGACCACAGCCGTGCTCCGTGTTGGTTGCGGCTGCGCCGCGCTGTGTTCTCACGTGTGTTGACGCCGCTGCGCGCAGAGGATTGAATCCCGGCATGACCATCAAATCGTTTCAAATCTCCCGCCGTTCGTTTGTGAAATCCTGCGCCGTCACCGCAGCCGCGACGGGCCTCCCCCTCTGGTTCCTGGAACGCGACGAGGCTCTTGCCGCGCCCGCTCCAAAACCTCTGAGTCCCAATGACCGCCCCGGCATTGCTCTTATCGGTTGTGGCGGTCGTGGCACCGGAGATGGCCGCGATGCGACTCGTTTCGGCGAGATGCTGGCGGTGTGCGACGTGGACGAAGGGCATGCAGCCAGTGCAGCCAAGGGCCATGCCAAAGGCGGCAAGACACCGGCCGTCTATTCCGACTTCCGCACGGTGATGGAGCGCGACGATATCCATATCATCGTCAATGGCACTCCGGATCATTGGCACACGCTGGTGAACCTGGCGGCGGCCAAGGCGAAAAAGGACATCTATTCGGAGAAACCGCTCACGCTGACCGTGGACGAGGGGAAGCGATTGCTGCAGGCCGTGCGCGACAACAAGGTCGTGCTTCAGACCGGCACGCAGCAGCGCAGCGACCGGAATTTCCGACTCGCCTGCGAACTGGTGCGCAATCAGCGCATCGGGAAGCTGCAACAGATCGTCGTCTGGCTCCCCGCGGGATTGCGCGGCGGACCGTTCGCGACTTCCCCCGTGCCCAAAGGACTAGATTGGGACTATTGGCAAGGCCAGGCGCCGAAAGTGGCTTACGTCAAGGAACGCTGCCACGTCACGTTCCGCTACTGGCTGGAATATTCGGGCGGCACGATTACGGACTGGGGCGCGCACCACAACGACATCGCCTTCTGGGCCACCGGACTCAAAGGCCCCGATGAAGTCGAAGGCAAGGTGCTGGTCCAGCCCATTCCGGGCGGATATACCGCCTTCAGCGAATACGAAATCCAATTCACCTACGCGAACGGAGTGAAGCACTTCATCAAAACGACCAAAGACGACAACATCTTCGGCGGGGTGGTGAACCAGCAAGGTCAGCGCAACGGCATCAAGTTCGAGGGAACGGATGGCTGGATTTGGGTCCGGCGCGGCGCCATCGAAGCCAGCAAGGAAGAGATCATCACCACGCCGCTGCCCGCGAATGCCGAGCGGCTGTTCGTGAGCCGGGATCACATGGGCAATTTTTTCGACAGCGTGCGCGCGCGCAAAGATCCGATCTGCGACGTCGAGACCGGCCATCGCTCCGCCTCGGAGTGTCACCTGGCGCAGATTGCCCTGCGTCTGGGCCGCAAGCTCCACTGGGATGTGGAACGAGAGAATTTTACCGGCAACGGCGCCAAAGAAGCGAACGCTTGGCTCGCCCGCGAGATGCGCAAGCCTTTCGATTATTCTTACGTTGGAAGTTGAGAAGAGCCCGTCGTCCGCGCAAGCAGGCTCTCAACCGTCAACCCGAACCTATCGCAATATTGGATTTGCCAATCGAACAACGCTACAGAGGAGACCGTGGGATGGACTACACGCGGAAGGTTTGTGGTCCCGCTTTTAGGCGGCCCGAACCGGCTAAAGCCGGGACTACAAACGCCGAGCTGTCGTTCATCCAGCGGTCTCGTCAATAACTCCGGATAAGAAGGACTTTCCCTGGAGGAACGCCGCTGCCTCGCCGAAGCCGGAGCGCGCCGCTCCCATGCCCGCCGCAAACCCAAAGTTTACGCCGCGTGAGTCCTTGTTGCTTCAGGGTCGGACGTTGGGGAGAAAGGCCGCCTGAGCGCCCCGAAACCCGGACGGTGGACGGGCTTCTCCTCCGAGGTCGCATCTGAATGGCGTTGTTGTCAAAACTAAGAACTGACACCTTTCCTTTCCTTTTCTTAAAAAGTTAAGTCCGCCAGTTTCCAGGTCTAAGGCATGGTCCGATTCCGAAGCAGTAACACGCTCGCCTTGTCCCGCACCAATTGATCGTAGTGCGCGAGTTGCTCGGATGGAATTGCCATCGGCACTTGGGCCGCGCCTAGGAGCAGGTCCGTGTCGCCATCTC
>JACQWK010000047.1 GCA_016209525.1 Verrucomicrobiota bacterium | reverse complement strand
GTCCCGGCTTTAGCCGGCCAGCGCGAGAAAACCGGCTAAAGCCGGGACTACAAGCGGGTCGCAGGTCGTGCCTGTCGTCAAAATGAGAATTGCTGGTTCTGGTGAGCATGTGAGCGGCGAGGCAGCGCCGACCTGGAGTTTGGACATTTTCATGGGCTGTGAAGGTCCAGATTCAGGAACGACTCAGCCCTGCTTTTCGAAATGAGGCGCCTGTCCAGCCACGGAGTGGCGTCAGCCCATAGCCCACAGCGCAAGCTGTGGGAGAGGCACCATCCACCCTCCAAAGCCCTGGATGGGGCGAAAGAAGACGGGCATGAGCTGTCCTGGTGAACTCCGTCCCTGGGCCCTAGTGTGGTCAAACCGGAGAGTTCTGTCGCCCCTCCGGGGGGCTGGTTCTCGTTGAGTTGGCGCACGCCGGACCCGTCTTTCGCGCAACGCAAAATGTCCAAACTCCAGGGCGCCGCGGCAGCGCCGCCCTACCAAGTCGAACGCGTAGGGATGCGTTGAGACTCCGGTCGAGCCCTCACTTGTTTGGCGGCGAGGATTCCAGGGCTCGATGGAGTCTCGCCCCACCCGCTTTGGCCACGGCAACGCCGCGCTCGGTTCGTCCATGGATTCCCGGAGTTCAACCGTCGGATTCGGCTTCCGAAGGACCAAAATTTGCAGCGGACTTTTCTGCCAGTTGGCGCATCATTAGTTATAGTTCATGAGTGCTGAATCAAGAACAGCTCCGGCCGGCGCACGGGAACGCGATATTTTCCTGGAAGCCCTGGAGAAAACCGACCCGTCGGAGCGCGCGGCCTTCCTTGCCAACGCCTGCGGCGGCGATCACGCGCTGAGCCGGCAAGTGGAAGCGTTGCTCCGAGAACAGGCTGCCATGGGCGCCTTCCTGGAAACGCCCGCCGTGTCCGGCGCCCAGGCGGTCTCCCCCGCGGCGGCCGAGCCGACGGGAACGGTTCCGTGCCTGAGCCTCACCGAGAAGCCCGGCGATCGGATCGGGCGCTACAAGCTGCTGCAAAAAATCGGCGAAGGCGGCTGCGGCGTCGTTTATATGGCGGATCAAGAGGAGCCGGTCCGGCGGCGTGTCGCGCTCAAGATCATCAAGCTGGGCATGGACACTAAAAGCGTCATCGCCCGTTTCGAGGCGGAGCGCCAAGCCCTGGCTCTGATGGATCATTCGAACATCGCCAAGGTGCTGGACGCCGGCACCACGGACGCCGGGCGGCCGTTTTTTGTGATGGAGCTGGTTCGAGGGATTAAAATCACCGAATATAGCGACCAGAACAACCTTTCGAACGAGGAACGACTGAACCTCTTCATCCGGGTCTGCCACGCCATTCAGCACGCCCACCAAAAAGGCATCATCCATCGCGATATCAAACCGTCGAACATTCTGGTCACGTTGCACGACGGGGTGCCCGTGCCGAAGGTCATCGACTTCGGCATCGCCAAGGCCATGGAACAACGGCTGACGGACAAGACGCTGTTCACAGAATTTCAGGCATTCATTGGCACGCCCGCTTACACCAGTCCGGAGCAAGCGGAGATGAGCGGGCTCGATATCGACACCCGCAGTGATATTTATGCCTTGGGGGTGCTTCTTTATGAATTGCTCACCGGACAAACGCCGTTCGATCCGGAACAACTCCTGCGGTCGGGCCTGGACGAGATGCGGCGGATCATCCGGGAAGAGGAACCCATGCGGCCTTCGACGCGGCTGAGCACGATGGGAATGGCCGAAGCGATCACACTCACCAAAGCGCGCCAGGCCAAGATTCCGGCCCTGGCCCAAGCGGTTCGTGGAGACCTCGACTGGATTGTCATGAAGTGCCTCGAGAAGGACCGAACGCGCCGCTACGAAACGGCGAACGGCCTCGCCATGGACATCCAGCGTTATCTGAACTACGAGCCGGTCCTGGCGCGGCCGCCGAGCACCGCCTATCGAATTCAAAAATTCGTGCGCCGCAACAAGGTGATCGTCGCTGCCAGTGCAACGGTGACGGTGGTTCTGTTGGCGGCAGTCGTCGTGAGCGCTTGGATGGCAATTCGGGCTACGCAGGCGGAACACGAACAGAGCTACCTCCACAAGACGGCGGAAGCCGCGCTCAAGAACGAGGCCAGACAGCGTCAGCGCGCCGTTACGGAACAACTCGCCGCGCTTCGGCGTTCCTACAACTCGGACATGAATCTCGTCCAGCAAGCGCTGGCCGCCAATAACTACGGGCGCGTCGTCGATCTGCTGGACCGGCACAGGCCGGAGAAGAAAGTGGTCAGTGGTCAGTGGCCAGTGGTCAGTAGTCAGTCATCCGTGGCCAGTAATCAGTTGCCAGTTGTCAGTAATCAACGCCCAGCAGCCGACAATCGCAGGAACAACACGTCCCCACTGACAACTGATCACTGGCCACTGACCACTGACCTGCGCCAGTGGGAGTGGCGATACTTCTGGAACCAATCGCGCAGTGATGCGGCGTTTACGTTGCCCACACAGTCGAATTCCATCGAGGCCGTGGCCATTTCGCCCAACGGCCGGCTTCTCGCCACACGGGACCGGCAAGGGCTGCTCAAGCTTTGGGATTTGACGACCCGGACCGAAGTCGCGGTGCTTCGCGAACGCGGGGGATTCGGCGAGCAGGCCTTCGCGTTCTCTCATGAAGGCGGCCATTTGGCGGCCGTCGTTCCAGGCGATGGCCCGAGGCGCCGCTCCTTCGTGAAAGTTTGGACCGTGGCCACCCGCCAAGTCACGGCTGAGATTCCGCACGAGGGTGGCGTGGAATTGCTCGCGTTCAGTCCGGACGACACTCAATTGCTCCTCCTCGGCCAGGACATGGCGGTTCGCGTTTGGGATCTCGACCAGCAGCGCCTCACCTTGCGTTGTCGAGGACCGCGAGTCGAAGGCTGGCTCAAGCCGTCGGCATTCTCGCCGGATAGAAAGTCACTCGCCATCGGCGACTCCGGCAAGATCCGCGTGCTGGACTTGGAAACCGGCAATGAGCGGAGCAGCGCCGAGGCGCCGGAGGGGGACATCGCCGCGATCGCCTTCTCTCCCGACGGCGAACTCTTGGCCGCCAGCCCGCTGTTTACCGGGACGTCCACGACAATCAAACTTTTCTCCGTATCGACGGGGAAAGAGGTTGGCCAATTGATCGGCCACGTCTCATGGATTCCCGGACTGACCTTCACGCCCGACGGCAAACGGCTCCTGTCGGCGGGAGCGGATCAAACCATCCGGATTTGGGACGTTGCAGCACGCCGGGAATTGGGCGTGATGCGTGGACATCTCTCCGAGGTCACATGCGTGGCGATCACTCCGGACGCAAAGACCATCGTCAGCGGCTGCAAAGATGGCACTCTCTTCGGCTGGGCCGGCGAGACAACCGAGGGCAAGAAACCCTTTGAGACCCTTCCGATTCCGGTCGCCCGCATCGAATTCTTTCCCGACGGCAAGAGAATGATGAGCGTGAACTCGGACGGCACTGTCAGCTTGTGGGAATCTGCCACGCTCGAGGAAGTCGAACGGCTTTCGGCGCTCGGAAACGAGGTCACGCAGGTCGTGGTTTCGCCGGATGGCTCCCGCCTGTATGCAGCCACCGGCGGCAGCGAGATCAAGGTGCTGGACTGGGCAACGCGGCTTGTCATCACGAACGTCGGTGGAGTCCCGGGCCGGCGTTTTCCGATGGGACCCGGCGGTCGGTTTGGACCCGGCAGTCCGCCAGGGGGGCCGGGCGGACCGCGCGGGCGAGGAGGTCCGGGAGGTCCCGGTGGCCCGGGATTTCGAGGCGGACTGATCCCGCTGCTCGGGCTCGTTGACAATGGCCGGACCTTGGTGGCGGCTGGGCCCGGCTCAACGATCCGTTTGTTGGACACGATCTCGTGGCAGTTAAAGGCGGAGTGGAAAAGCGCCGAGACAGGCCCCTTCCGGCCTGCGAAGATTCTTTCGCCCGATGGACATTCCCTGCTCGCAGCCGCCGGGATGGGTGGACCGATCGAATTCCGAAATCTTGCCGACGGCCAAACCGAAGGCACCGTAGCGGCTCAAAACCGGGGAGTGACAGGTCTGGCGTTCTCGCCCAACGGCAACCTCCTGGCCACCGCGTCCTCGGATGGAACGGTGAACCTTTGGGACTCGTCGGAGCGCGAGCTGGTGGACGTGTTGCGCGGTCATTTGCTCGGTGTTCACGCCGTGGCCTTTTCTTCGGATGGCCAGCGGCTTGCAACGGGGAGTCACGGCAACGAAGCGGTCAAGCTATGGGATGTCTCCACGCGGCATGAGGTGGCCACGCTGGCGGGAGAAGGGTCCATCTTCAGCTATGTCAAATTCTCACCCGATGGTCATCTGCTCGTCGCCATTAACGAGCAAGGAATGGCTCACTTTTGGCGCGCGCCTTCGCTGGGCGACATCGCGGCGCGAGAGGCGCGCGCTCCCTAGCCCGGATATTTCACACGATTTCGGAGCCAAGGCGGCTACGAGGCCCTGTAGCGCAGACTTGAAGTCTATCAGTATCGCCCGAAATCGTCGCAAGCCGCGCAAATTCTCGTAATCGTAATCGTAATCGTAATCCTCTCTCCAAGTTTTGGTTGCGGCTTTGCCGCGCGGCGCTGTATCGCCGACTTGCAGTCGGCAGAGCGTCGAACGCTCCGGCGTGTTCGTAGATGTCGAGCCGGTGCAGGCTGCAAGCCTGCGATACGGCAGATTGAAAATCTGCGCTACTATCGCGTCACGCCCTCAGAAGCAATCAATAGAAGCCGCTGCTTCGTCTCGTCTGGCAGCGCGGATTGCGCGAGACGTTCACGAGCCGTTGCAGGGTCGAGGTCAAGCCAAGCCAGCGCGACCGCCTCGCTCTGGCGATTCCGCGAAGCCGGATCGGAAATGCTCTCGGCCCAATCCATCGCGACCCCCGGCGCGAGTCGGACGATCTGCGCGGCGAACAGACCGGCCCACTCGT
This sequence comes from Verrucomicrobiota bacterium, assembly GCA_016209525.1. Classification (GTDB taxonomy): domain Bacteria; phylum Verrucomicrobiota; class Verrucomicrobiia; order Limisphaerales; family SIBE01; genus VHCZ01. Next base: position 2,931 of record JACQWK010000047.1, on the reverse strand, counting down.
CGCGCCGCGTGCCAGCAGGAAGGCTGTTCAACCAGTCCGACACCTCGCGCGGTTGTTGGTCGGCCCAGACCTTGATCAGTTCTTCAGTGGCTGCTTGACGCAGGATTCCCTCCGGAAAACGTTCGACCCAGTCCACAGCCCTCTTCGGCTCAACTTGCGCCCAACGTTGCAGCACGGCCAGCACGGTGTCGTCCAAGTTCCTCCCCGCAGCGAGATCGTGAATTGCAATCGTGGCTGCAGCCGCGGGATTCGTTTCCGCGATAGCCTGGCACACCGCAGCCGTCACGGCCTCGCGCAGGCCGGCATCTCCGATTTCCCTCGCCCAGGAGACGGCGCTGAAAACATCGCGGACAGCCCACTCGGACGCGACGCTTGCGATTAATTGGTTTTTCTGCGGGCTGGCCGGCAATTCCAAGGCAATACTCATGGCCGCGATCGGCGCCTCGCGAGCGGCCTCTCCGGCCAACGCCCGGCAAGCCGCGGTCCTTTCTTCTCCCCCCGGCAAGGTCACGGCCCAGTTCAGCGCGTCAGTCAGATTCCCTTCCGCCCAAACTATTGCCACCTGTTCCACGGCTTCGTGGCGAAATGGATCGTGCCCCACACTCAAAGCCCAAGCCGCCGCCTCTTTGGGATCGCAAGCCGTCCACTGACGCAACAAGCGGACGACCAACTCTCGGTGAATTTCAGAAGGTGGCCATTGCGAGAGGAGACGCACTGCTTCCGGGAGGCGCTCGGCCGGCACTTCTCCGACGAACGCCTGCATCTTCTCCTCGCGGCTGATTGGATTCGCGTCGTCACCAACCTCGGCTGCGAGCATCGTGAGCGTTTCCTCCAGCGGAGTAGCCGTTGCGGCCCGCTGGTCGGCCTCGCGCGATTGAGGCTCGGCTTGCGTCGGCGAAAAAGGCCTGTGAAACGAAGGCGAAACGGTCTCCGCGGCGTCACGCGAATCCCATCGGCTGCCAACCCATGCCCAAGCGAAGACCATGAGACACGAGATGATTGCACCTCTCCATAGGCCGATTCGATGAGGACCTTTAGCCACCAAACTTCGGTGCATATGCATCAAACTTTGGCACGTCTGAGTGGCTGAACTCGGGGCACTTCATCGACGCGTTCATCCTCGAAGCAAGGGTTTAGCAGTCTTGGGAATTGTCAGGGACGCGGTGGAACGCGTCCCTGCCGAAGCCATGGCCGAACTATGGCACTGCCGTCACGTTCTCCATCGTGCTCGTGCACAGGGTGCCGTCCAAATGACTGGTGACGGCCAAGCCGATATACACATTCGACGCCATGGTGATGGTGGCGGAACCGACCGTGGTCCAGGTGATGCCATCGGTGGATTTGTAGCCCGTGAATGTGCTGCCCACCCGGGTGACGCGAACCCCATAGGGCGCGCTCGCTGCGCCGCCCGAGGTGTGCGTGCTCGATCCATTCGTGCTGACGCGGCGCTGGAAGGCCAGACCGTTGCCCGGCGTCAACACCATCATCGCGTGTTTGGACCCGGCGCTGAGCGTTTCGCGGATCATCACGCCCGCTTTGGCCCACGGATCGGTGTTTTGCACGGCGGTGACTCGCGCGATCATCGCGCAATCGCCGCTGGCGGGCTGGTGCACGAAACGGAATTCATCCGCCGTGTTCCAAATGTCGGCTCCGGATCCGTTCACCGTCCAGTTGCCCACGGAATAGCTCGAACTTCCGGCGACCCCGACCGCGCCGATGTCCTGCGACGTCCAGGGTTTGGGGATGCCGCTGAAGCTCGTGAAGAGCCGGTTTTGCGGGATGATCTGCTTGGGTTGCGACGGGCTCGACCATGAAAGTTGCGCCACCGCGCCGCCTCCGTTCTCGTAGTATTCCATCTGAAGGTTGTATTTCGTGCCGCCCGTGAGGCTGATAGTTCCGCTCCATTCGGTCGGAGCCTGGTCAATCCACTTGTCAATGATGAGCGAGCCGTTCATCCACAGGCGCACGCCGTCGTCTGTCCGCGTATAGAAAGTGCAAGTCTCGGAGAACTGCGGCTGCACTTGGCCGGTCCAACGCACGCTGAATGTGTCGGCGCCGATCAACGGATCGGGCGAACCGGAACCCCAATCGAAATTCACTGTGGCGTCGGTACGGGTCAGTTTGCGCTGCGTAAAGTTGATGGCGTCGTAGTATTCGCCATTCAGGCCGCCGGTGCCGCCGCTGGTGATTTGAATCCAGCTCCCGATTGAGGGCACGCCGCTGCCGTTCAGAATCCACAGTAGGTAATGCCCAGGCGGACAATTATTCGCGCTGGACGGCAACGTCACATTCAGGCCGCCGCCGGCTTGGCTGAATGAGAGATTGAGGAAGCGTTGATCCCAATTCTGCGCGTGCGGGACCGAACTGATGCGTGTCAGCGTCACTTTGGTGATGCTGGTGGCCTGGGCAGTGCCAACGAAAACCACCTGGCCGTAAGTGCCTGTGCTGGGCGCGGACGAAATCGTCGGGCGCGTTCCATTGAAGAGATACGGCGGCGAGAAGATTTGTGCGTTTGGATAGTTGTCGCCGCCGGCCCAGAGCACTTTGCCGGGCTCGTACATCGCCGCCGAGCCATAGTTGTCACGTCCGCCAAAATGGTGTTGCCGACTGTGGACCAGCTTCCACTTTCGGCTGAATCGGTGACGGGCGATCTGCACGAAACGCTACCCATGGCGCGCTCGCGTTTGGAGTGCGGCTGATTTATCGCCGCTTTGGCTGGCAGCCGAGGTGACGAGGCTCTGGCTCCAAAATCTCAAATCTCAAATTTGAAATCTCGAATTCCCGGCGAGCCTCCAGCGCCGGCGCCACGACTTCTGATTCTAATGAGCGATCAAGAGGAGACTAACCTCATGAACGCTCTGTTTGAAATACCCCGCACCCGTCCTACGGACACCCTCTCCCCATCTGATGGGGAGAGGGACGGGGTGAGGG
>JACQWK010000286.1 GCA_016209525.1 Verrucomicrobiota bacterium | reverse complement strand
GCCAGGTGTTGGACCGGGGAGAGGTCGGGGCGGGTTGGAGGCTTGGATATCGTGGCCATCGTGCCGTCAACTCTAGCAGCCACCCTCAACCGAGTTGCGCATCATTACCGAAGGGTCACACTGCTACTCCGTGGGAACTCCGGTGCCTGAAATAGGAAGGGGGCGGCACTTACTGACGCCCCGCATCAGGCACCTAGGAGGGCCCACAGAGGAGCGCTTTCAGCGCGCCCCGAGTGGGGCGCGCGTCGAGCGCTGTCCTCTGTGCGAAATTTCCTAGGTTTCGATGCGGACAACAGCCGAAGCTGCGCGAATTGTGTTTTGTAAAAAGTTACCTGGTCATCGTCTTTTTCCGAACGCGGAAAGTCTGTCCGAAACAGCGAGAGTTGGAAAGACGGAGTTTTAGGATGTCGTGAGTGGCCGCGGGGTTCTTCGTTGCGAAAGGAGCTTTTGATGGCTACCGTAGCGGCATGAAATTCCGAGTGACCATCGAGCCGGACGAGGACGGTGTGTTTGTCGCCGAATGTCCGGCCCTGCCGGGATGCATCTCTCAGGGCAAGACCCGCGACGAAGCGATGGCCAACATCCGCGACGCCATCCAGGGATATCTCACCAGCCTCAAGAAACACGGCGAGCCGATTCCCTCCGGCATCACCGAGGAAATCATTGAAGTACCGGTATGAGCCGGCTGCCCGTCTGTTCTGGCGCAGACGCGGTAAAAGCTTTCCGAAAACTCGGTTACGAAGTGGGCCACCAGACTGGCAGCCACATCATTTTGCGCCATCCATCGGGTCGGCGCTTGACCGTTCCCAATCATCGCGGGCTGGCCAAAGGCACGCTGCGCGCCCTCATCCGCGAGGCCGGCATCACCAAAGAACAGTTTATCGAGTTGCTCTGATTCGCCCCCACCGCAGACCGCTCAATTCCGTGGTGCCTGGATGCGGTAATGTGATCCTCCAGCCCGCGGTGCGATGAATGCGCAGATTACTTGGCCGCCTTGAGCTTCCGGGAAAGGAACTCTTCAATCAACCGCTGGCTTTCCGCGCTGCCGAACTGCGGGCCGCCGTGGCCGGCGCCGGCCAATGTTTTGATATGCACCTCGACGCCGGCGTCAATCAGAGCCTTCGCCAGAATGACGCTCTGGCCCAGCGGAACCAGTTGATCGTTGTCGCCATGCATGATCAAGAAGGGAGGATCGTTTTTGTCAACGTAGGTCAATGGATTAGACGTTTTGGCCAGATCGCGCTTCTCCTGCAGCAGGCCGCCCACGAGGCGCGATTCGGGAGAATTGGCGGCGTCGTGCCGGATCATGCTGCGAGGCCCTGATTGCGGTGGCCGTTCTCGACGTAGGGAATGTTTCGCTCCGCTTTAACGCCGGGTGGCAAGGACGCCGCGCCGCGGCCAGAACCGAATCCTCCGGAGCCACCGCGGCCGGCGGGATTCGCAGTCGCATTCGTTGCTGCGGGCGGATTGGCGGCCGGGGCGGGCTCCTGGGCAATTGCTGCAACCGCAATCAGGAACGGAACGAAGGTGAGTGCGACAGTTCTCACCTCGCGCGGTGGGAACAAAACGCGACTCAGGGTCTTTTTGATCTGCATAGTTTACTCGCTTTGGAAAGCTTCCACGGTTTCAAAATCGCGCATTGGGCCCATGAACCCGGCAGGTTATCGACCACGGATTTCACGGATGCTCGTTTTATCCGCGTCATCCGTGCAATCCGTGGTTGAATTCAGGTTCATGGGAAGCCCCCGCGATGGCATCGCGCATTGAGCCCATGAACCGATTCGAGCGTGCCTCGCCGCGCCAGCATCTTGGACTGCGGTGACGAGCGCAGCGAAGTCACCGCCTTGGCTTTGGCCGCCATCACGGATTGCGGTCCGACGGCCGGGTCCCAGCGAAAGCGGCGACTCCTCAGACTCCGTCGCCGCAGTCCAAAACCTGGCGGGACTTCGACGGTTCACGGGCAGCCGGCTACTTGGCGTCGCCTGCCTTCATCGCCTCCGCGATCACGGCGTCGAAGGCTGGCTTGGGTTTCCATGCTCCGTCGAACAGCAGCGGAGTGCCGAAGCGGCGCCAGGAATCCCGATCCGTGAGGCCCCAGAAAGTCACGAGCTTGATGTTCCGGTGATGCTTCAGAAAGACGCGGAAGAGGCTGGCGTACTGATCGGCGAGCTTCTGGTTCGCGGCGTCCACCACGTCACCGCCCACCGCCTGGGCGTTCTGCGACACATCCGCGCTCTGGTTGCGCTGACCGCGTTGCGAGGCATTCACGTCCAGTTCGGTGATCGAGATCGGGAGACGCAGTCCAGCGAATGCGGTCAGTGCGGCATCCAGCAATTCCGCGCTGGGCTGGGTCAGGTTCGCATGCGTCTGTGATCCAAGGCCGCTGATGGGCACGTTCTGCGCCTGGAGTTTCTTCACCAGCGCGATCACGCCATTGCGCTTGGGCTCGTTCTCGATGGAGTAATCGTTGTAACGCAATTCCGCGTCCGGATCGGCCTCGTGCGCGTACTCGAAAGCCTTCGCGATGTAATCTTCGCCAATGGCCCGGTACCACGGCGACGGCCGCAGCGAGCCGTCTTCGTTGAGCGCTTCGTTGACGACGTCCCAAGCTTTGATGCGCCCTTTGTAGCGGCCCACGACGGTAAGGATGTGATCGCGCATGCGTTGGAGCACGACCTCGCGAGTGATGGCGTTCGTGCCTTCGCCTTCAAACACCCAGCGCGGCGTCTGGCTGTGCCAGACAAGCGTGTGGCCGACGATGAACATTCCGTTCTTTTCTCCAAACTCGACGTAGCGATCGGCCGGCCCGAAGTTGTAGCCGTCAGGTCCCAGCCGGGGATGAAGGCTCTGCCACTTCATCACATTCTCGGGGGAGACGGAGTTGAACTGGAGCTTCACCAGCGCGGCGCCGTTGGTGTCCTGCTCGGTGAATTGCCGCTGGTTGAGCGCGACGCCCATCATGAAGTAATCCTGGAAGGCTGACTTCAATGTGGCCGGAGAATCGGCGGCATTGGCCGTCGCACCAAGGGCCAGCAGAGCAGCGGCCAGCGAATAGCGCATGGATTTCATGACGTGGCTCACCTTGAGCAAAACGATGCACTGTCGTTGGAAATCGCCTGCAACAGTTGGTTGATGCGCTCATTCGGAGTGCCCTGCCGATAAAGAAGTCCAACTTCCAAGAAGTTTGCACCGCCAGCGAACGGCACAAAGCAAACTCGCTTTCCGGCGATCGCGGTAATGAACTGGCCGGTGACTGCGATGCCGCGTCCGCTTTCGACGACGGCCACGATGCCCAAGGCATCATCACATTCGGCATTGATTCTTAACTCACTCTGCTTAACGCCAAGGACTTTGGAAATCCTTTGAAAATACTCGGGAAACTCCTTGGCTCGGTAGGTAACTAGATCGCTCCTCCGGACGGAGGAAGGCCGCACTGACGTTTCCTTGGCTAACGGGTTTTCCCAGGAACAGATGATTCCCAGCGGGTAGCGCCTGACAGGTTCAAACTTCAATCCCAGCATTGTGCTGGCAGGCGGGCGAAGCGTCAAGGCGGCATCAAGTTTGCGATTCCGCAGGCCCGCCAGGATTTCGGTATCATACATGTCGTGCAGAGTGATACGCGCGCCCGGCGACAACCTGCGGTATCGGGCCAGCACCCTTGAGATAATTCCGGCGGCGAGTGATGGCGCGTAACCGATTTGAAGGTCTTCGTGCTTCTCCTTGTCCATCCTGCTCGCATCGTTCAGGAGCGCTTCGGCATCGCGCAGCAGCTTGCGCGCGTGCGTGAGGACCTCGCGGCCCGCACGTGTGAGCCGGACGCTCTGGCGATCCCGTTCCAGCAAGGTGACTTTGAGTTCCGCTTCCAGGTCGCGAATTTGCCGGCTGAGGGGCGGCTGCGAAACATGCAGGCGCTCCGCCGCCCGGGAGAAGTTCAACTCCTCCGCCACCGCAACGAAGTATCGCAAGTGTCGCAGTTCCATGTTTTCGCTGGTGCGGTTCCCAGCCTGATACCTTCCGGGTATGAAGTCACGTTCAACATGGTATTTCCGTGCCCCGAATCAATGAGGTAGTTCTGACGCGTCAAACGAAAGGCAAACTATGAAAAGAAAATCGTTTCTCCAACTCACCGTCGCGGGCATCACACTGGGGCTTCTCTCCATCGCCTCAACCACGGCTGGCGCACAAACCGCAAACCGCGACATCAGCGGCGTCATCAAGGCGTACGAAAAGGCCCTCAATGCTGGCGACACGACTGCCGTCATGGCGCTCTACGGCAACGACCCAGTCTTCACGCCGCCAAACTCGAAAGGCCTGGCTGGACGCGACGCGGTCAAGGCGGGGTATGAAGGGACGTTCAAAGCCATCAAGCCGAGCCTCGTCTTTACCATTCACGAGATCGTCGAACTTGGCGATACGGCGTATGTGCGCACGTCATCCGAAGGTGAGGTCGAAATTCTCGCCAACAACGCCAAGGTAAAGGACGCTTACAACGAGTTGTTCATTGTCCGCAAGGAGCAGGGGCAATGGAAGATTCACCGCTACATATTCAACAGCGCCATGCCCACAGCCGGTAAGTGAGTGCGGTCACCACTTCGAGAGGAATCACACCATGAACCGACGAGACGCCATCAAGCTTGCCTTCGGCACAGCGGCAGGAGTGTCCGCTCTACAGACTGGGTCGCTCTTTGCGCAGCAGTCCGACGCAAAGCCCACGACAGCGGGAGACACGATCTATCTCAACCCCGCGACCGGTGCGGACACTAACTCAGGAGCAAAGGACAGTCCGCTCAAGACCGTTGCCGAAGGAGCGCGGCGTGTGAGCCAATCCGGCGGGTCCGGGCCAATGACTGTCATTCTTTCCGAAGGTGTCTATTCGGTCGGCGAAACCGCGACGTTCAAGCCCGCGCGGCGCAAGTTCACCAAGACCGAGCGATTGACCATCCGAGCGGAAATACTTCCTGACGACCCCGAATGGCATACTGGTCGAATGCCTACGCTCATCCACACGCTGCCTTTGACAGGGCCAAGGGCCAAGGGCCTAATTTTCGGTATGACGACGGAGACCAGTCACGTCACGATCCAGGGTCTCAAGCTGCTTGGCGCGCCGGTCGTGGAGACGCCCAAACCCGGCACGCTGATCCGCGTCTATCCCATCGGGAGAATGGGCAGGGACCTGGACGACCTGGAGATTGCGCAGTGCCTTTTCGCCGGAGACAAAGTGACCAACCCGAACCATCTCGGAATCCTCGCGCATGGATCCGGAATCCATGTCCATCACTGCGTGTTCTACAACGCGAAACTGACCGTGGTTTTCTGGACCAGCGGCAGTCGCGGACACTCGATGCGGAGCTGCTTTGTCCACGGCGCCTACGGGTCGGGCGTCTGGACGACTGAGATCGCTGACGACTTCGAGTTTCGCGACAACGTGATCGCCAACGGCAACTACGTCTGGACCTACCAGAGCGGTGCGTCGGCGGGACGAGACCCCGACGCCGGAGCACGAGGAAGCGGCACAGCCACCGCGCCTGAGAAGCAGCGAGTGCGTTACAAGGTGGTCAACAGCTTCTTCGCCGCGAACAAGAAGATGGCCTCCTCTGGCACCGGGGCGAACCTCGGCTTCAGAGACATCGATTCTTCGTTCCTCGAACTCATCAACACCAAGGTCTCGGATGAGCCGGTTGCCCTCGAGCTTGACGAAACCAAAAAGAACTACCTCCACCCGGTGGCTGGTTCGGAAGCGGCCAAAATCGGAGCTGGCCTATTCCTGAAGCCGGCTGCTTGAACTCAGGTTGCGCGTGCATACTGCTTGTCACTTCGAGCTCGGTTTGAAGATGAGTTGGGAGAAATTATAGAGGGCCTTCTTCCAGTGCTGGAAGTCGTGCGCATGTTCATCCACGTGCCAGATGTGCGGGACGTTTTTCTCCTTCAGATATGCATGGACGCCTTGGCTGACGCGGATCAAGCCGTCCTTGTTGCCGCAGGAGACATAAAGGAGCTTCAGTTGCTTGGCCGCCTTGTCCGGGTCGGGGACGAGTTCCGAAGGTTGCTTGGTGTTCGGCGCCGAGGAGAAGCCGCCGATCCAGGCAAAGGTGTCGAAGTTGCCCAGGCCGAAGTTTAACGATTGCCCGCCGCCCATCGAAAGCCCGGCGAGCGCGCGGTCCTCGCGTTCGGCTTTCACGGAATACTTCGACTGAATGAAGGGGATAAGGTCTTTGAGCAAGTCCTGATCGAATTTCGCAAAGGCGGGCGCGGTTGCCATGGCGTTGGTCCCGACTCGGTCGTTCGGTTGCGCGCGGCCATTCGGCATGACGATGATCATCGGCTTGGCTTTCTTGTCGGCGATGAGGTTGTCGAGAATGATTTCGGGATGACCGCCCCGGCGCCATTCCTCTTCGTCGCCGCCGATGCCGTGCAGGAGGTAAAGGACGGGATATTTCGTGTCGGCCGAATAGCCGGGCGGCGTATAGACGAGCGTCTTGCGTTTGTTGCCAACGGACTTGGAGTCGTACTCCACCGTCTCGATCTTCCCGTGCGGGATGCCGTCGCGTGCTTTATCGAATCCTTCCGGCGGAGGAGGGAAGGCCGGTTTGTCGTCCGGGCCAAGCACGATGGGGCCGCCGAATCCGCCGCGCCCCCCTCGTCCTCGCTGGCCGCCCCGCGCGGCGGGAGTTTGAGGTCCGGCTGCGGCGGGTTCGAGTTTCGCGACCAGTTCCTCCGTCGCGACTTCACCCACTTGCCGGGTAAACTTGATCTCGTTCGCCGCAACTTTGCCCTTGTAGGTGATGCGAAGCTCGTTGCCCTGGAACGGCAGCAACTCGAAGAACGAAATCGTGTCGCCGTCAACCTTGCCTTCCTTCAATTCGGTTTCGCGTTTCTCGCCGCTAATTTCCGAGTTCGCTTTGCCGGTGACAGCGGCGCCGTCCTGCTTGAGGGTGAAGGTGTATTTCTGCACGCCGATCTGCGTGTTGAATTCGGCTTTCCACGTGCCGGTGACATCCGCCGCCAGGACGGAGAACGGGAAGGCCCCGAGAATGAGAAGCATGATTCGAGTTTTCATGGTGTCGGTGGAGTGTGCGGAAAGAATCGCCGCGTTGCACATCAATTCTTGAACAGCTTCGGTTTCAGCGTCCGTCAGATTGGGCACCAATGCGGCCACATAACGGAAAATCTTCCGCTCACTGCGCAGGAGGAGCGAAAGGGAAAGTGAATTGACTTCCTTGCCTTCTCCGTTTGCTCTGTTCGCTTCTGTTTTCCGAACAAAAGGCAACGAGAACGAAGAAGTATCGGAATTGGATCGGCCGCCTTTCTCGACTTGAATCTCTTGTTTTTCTGAGAACTGAAGTCGGCGCGTCGGCCAAGCTTTCATCCCGGACTGCCGCGTACGAAACGAAGTCGCGGTTTTCGTCCTGCCGTCCAGCGGCACGGATGGCGCTCACCTTGACACACCGGTCCGAAAGCGAGACGATCCTGGCCATGAATCGGGGCCAGATGAAACGGGAGACCCACGCTGAGGGCTCTGTGACTATTATTGAACTAGGCAGAATCTGCCTAGCACAATATCAGTCACATCTGCCCAATACCTGTTAGCCCCAGCAAACAATGGCCTCCTCACATTATGTTGGCAAAGCCGGTCACCTGGCGACGATGGGCGAATTGTGCCTTCGCGGATACAACATTGCCATGCCTGAGATCGACAAAGGAGAT
>JACQWK010000285.1 GCA_016209525.1 Verrucomicrobiota bacterium | reverse complement strand
GTGTGGCAACTCTCGCCTTCGCCGACGATGTAGGAATAACGGCGGGCAGGCGTCAGGCGCGTCTCGACACCGACACGACCCGCCTCCGTCTCGACGGCGGCATACTCCATCTTGACGTAGGAGAACCGCCATTGCTGTTCGGTGGGCGAGACGAACGCGACGAGGGCGGCGTCCTTGCCGTCGCGCTGCTTGAGATGATCGGCAATGAAGTTGCGGATGGCGGTGCGGGCGCGCTCCAGTTTGGATTCGTTGGTCAGGTGGACAACCAGCACGTCGAGCTTCTCGTCATCGGGCGACGTGTATGTGCCGAGGCGCTCGAAACGTGAGACGTGGGGCTTGAAGGCGTCTTTGACGTAGGTGGCGTTCCATTGTGCCGCCTTGGATTCATCGAATTTGTTCAGCAGGTTGCGGCTGAATTCGAGAAACTTTGCCTTGTTGAACGGTTGCGGAAAAGTTTCGGCGACGCGGGCGCGGGCTTGTTGGGTGTTCATACTTTCACGACTCCTTTGCAGTCGGGGTAGGCGGTGCAACCCCAGAACTGTTGGCCGGTATTGCGGCCGGTCTTGGCGGTGCGGAGCACCATGGGTTTGCCGCACTGCGGACAGGCTTGGATGCGATCTGACGGATTGGACGGATCGGGCTGATCCTTCTTCTTTTGGCGTTCGGCGAGGCGGGCGGCGGCGAGTTGTTCGCTGTAGCCGCCGTCCTCGATAAACATTTTTTCAAGCGCCGCAATTTGCTGGTCGAGTAGGTAGTTGGCCTGGTGGATGAGGCAGATGGTGGCGTTGGCGCGCACGGCGGGGTCGGCGTGTTCCAGCCAGCGGGCGTAAAGCGCCCAACGTTCTTGATCGGTCAGATCAGTCAGATCAGACGAATCGTTTCTGAATTCTCGCGGCACTTGGCGCACGGCGAGTGCCTCGGACGAATCGGGCGTCCATCGCGCCAGTCGCCGGTGGCGCAGAAAATCCTCATAATCCAGGAGCAGTTCCTCAAGGCTGGAACGGGCAACGTTGAGCAGGCGCAATTCGGTCTGCGAAGACGTGGCGGCGGCGCGGCTGCCTTCGGCGATGTTCTGCCGGCCCGATCGTGCGGCCTGAACCATCTGGTCCACCGTGCGGGAACGGGCGTCGAGGAATTTCTCGCAAAACCAGTAGGTGGCGTCGTAGATGATGGTTGCGGTCTGAAAACTGCAAGTGGTGCGGTAACCACCGCTGGGGCGCATTTTGCTCATGGCCGATTGTTCGGATCTGTCGAATCAGACGGATTAGTCTGATCGGCGATTAACCAGGACGACAAAATCACTTCACGCGGGGCGAGCGCCTGGCTGGCGTGCGCGGCGGGGCTGGCCTGGAAATACTCCGGCTTGATGTCGCGGCGCAGGACGGCCAGGACCTTGAGCGGTGGCAGGTTTTCGGGCTTCTTCAATGACGCGGCGACTTTCTTGGCGGTGGCTTTTGGCAACGAGCCGTCCTCGATCAGGCGGATGACCTTGCTGACGAATTCCTCGTCGTCCTCGGTGAACTGCTGGCAGCCGCGAACGGCCTTGTCCTTGAGCCGTTTCAAAATGTAGGCGTCGTTGGGACTGCCGCGATGCGTGGAGGCGGCCTGTTCGGCGTCGGCGGTGGTGGCGGTGACGAACGCGCCTTTGTTCTTGTCGAGCAGATCGTAGAACTCGCGGGGGATGGATTGGCGGGCTTCCTTCGGGTCGGCGGGCCGGAGAATGTTGGCGGCGGACATGAAGTCCAGCTCGACGGTTGGGTGATGGCCGGCGACACCGAGGAAAAACTTGTCGAGCTTGCCCTGGCGGAAGTAGGTGAGGAGGGCGGGGAAGTTTTGAACAAGCGCTTGCCCCGAAGCCGCCCCTTCACCCCGGCCCTCTCCCCCGCTAGGCTGAGCTGGGGAGAGGGCGGAAATTGCGGGAAGCGTCCGGGTGGACCGCGCCTTCTTGGGGAGGCGTTTGATGCGCTCGAAGAGGTCGGGCTGCTTATCGCGCACAGTGCGAATCTCCGTGAGGAATTTAAGTTCGGTCTCCTCGTCCTCGTCCTCGCCGGTGATCGTCTTCTTGGAGTTCCACCGGGCGAACAGGTCGTGCGAGACGATTTCCTCGCCCTCGGTCAGCAGGCGGGCATCCGCGCCGAGCATTTGAATGAAGGCGTGGATTTTCGCCTCGGCGGCTTCGCGGAGCTTGATGAGGTCGTTGCCCTCGTCGGTCGGGAAAAAGTTGTAGGTGTGAATCTCGTCGAACTTGGTGTCCACGCGGTTGACGCGCCCGACGCGCTGGATGAGGCGGGTGGGATTCCACTGAATGTCGTAGTTGATGACGACGTTGGAGCGGTGGAGGTTCACGCCTTCGGCCAGAACTTCGGTGGCGACGAGGACGCGGTAATCGTCCTTGGGCCGATACGCCTTGGCGTCGAAGTTGGCGATGACATTCTCGCGGATGCTGTGCCGCGATTCGCCGGTAAAGAGCAGGGTTTTCGATTCGACTTCGTCGCGTATTTTGCCGGCCAGATAGTCGGCGGTTTCCTTCGACTCGCTGAAGATGATGAGCTTTCCGGTTTTGAGGAGCGGAGTCTTCTTGAGGATGTCCCGGAACGATTCCCACTTGGGGTCGCGCGTGATTTTCTTCCAGTGGTTGCGGATGGCTTTGAGCGCCTTCAAATCGTTTTCGAGGTCGGTGAGGAAATCCGGCCGGAAATCCTTGGCGGACAGCTTCTCGGCCTTTTCCTCTTCTAACAGCCGGTCAATGCCCTCCTGATTGTCGGATTCGAGCAACTCAAAAATCTTCCCGATGTGTTTCTTGCTGATGAAGAAGTGGCCCTTCTGGAACTCCGCGATGACGCGCTCGTAAGTGTGAATGAAGCGCCCGAGCGTGGACAGGAACGCGGTGAAACTGCTTTCGAGGCGTTTCACCGTGAGGATTTTCATGAACTTGGCGAGGTTGAACTGGCTCTGGATTTCCTGCTCGTCGCGCTCGCCGGTGTAGTAGTCCAACGGCATGTAGCGAGCGTATCGGAGGTCGTGCGTCAGCGAGCGGATTGTTTCGTCGAAGACTCCGGCTTCGGTCTTGTTGAACTTGTAGAAGAGAGCTTCGGGGTTGGCGACTTCGGGAAACTTCAAGCCCTGTCGCTTCAAATCCTCACCATAGTATTTCTCGATCTCAGTGCGGGTGCGGCGAATCATCAGGAACTTTAGAACCTTCTCGCGCGTCTGGTGGGCGTTTTCCTTAACGGTGCGGAAATAGACCTCGCGGTCGCGCTGACGGTCGAGTCCTTCGAACCGGCGACGGAGCGCGCCGAAGAAGGCTTCGAGATTGCGGACGTTCGGGATGGTGCTGTTCTTGCCGGGCTGGAACAGTTTGATCTGGCTCAGGATGTCCTGCGGGGTGTTGTTCAGCGGTGTGGCAGAAACCAGAACGACGCGCTTGCCACGGCAAATCTGCGCGAGCATCTCGTAGCTTTGGGTGTCCTCGGTGCGGAAGCGGTGCGACTCATCAATGAAGACGGTCGTGAACTTCTGGATGTCGCGATCCAGCAGGGATTCCAGTTTGCCGAGGGATTCGCACAGGAAGCCGCGGACGCCGAAGTCGCGAAAGACGTTCGGCCACGAGCCGGGATTATGTTCGTCGAGAAGGTGCGGCGGGGCGATGACGAGGCTAGGCTCGTTGAGATGCTGGGCGAGGAGCGCGGACATGTAGGTTTTTCCCAAGCCGACCACGTCGGACAGAAATGCGCCGCCGTATTCATCGAGAACTTTGCGGGCATTCAGCACGGCCTCCTCCTGATATTTCAATTTCTTGAAGCCCACTGGCAGATACATGTCCTCGATTTCATCGGGCAAGTTGAGTTCGCCCCGGAAATACTCGTAGAGAAACTTCAGATAAAGTTCGTAGGGCGTGAACTGCGCGAACGGCGATTTGACTTCGATGGTTGTGACGTAATCCTTGGTCACGTCCACGGACTTGGCCCAAAGCTCATTAAACTTCTGGAGTGCGAATTCGTAATCGGAGCGGTTCTTCAACTCGACGTTGAACTCCAAGTTGTCCTGCAAGCCCGCCTCGGTGAAATTGCTCGAACCCGTGATGACGCGGCCCTTGTCGCGGTCGCCCTCGTGGAACGTCATGATGTAGAGCTTGGCGTGAACGCGCTCCGACGGATACGCGCGGACCTCAAGTCTGCCGGACCTGATCCATTCCACGAATTTGCGGACGCCGTCTTCAATCTGGGCGCTGTCGCCGGAATTCTGGAACTCGGCCAAGATTTCGCCTGGCACGCGCTCCCTGACTTGGGCGTGGGATTCCAAAACGAACTCCTGCTGCTGCCTGGCGGTTTGGATCAATTCGTAAGTCGCGCCATCGGTCTTGATGCCGATGAGAATGCGAATCTTCTCCGTCTTCGTGAGCGCAGGATGAAGTTTGTGAAAGCCGCTGATGAAGAAGTAGCCGATGAGACAATCAAAGAGGCGAGTGTCGTCACCGAGCAAGACGCCGAAGCGGTCGCCAAGATGCTTGCCCTGCTCGTTCGTGATGAATGTCAGGTCAGAGGACACGGGCTTCAAATTGGAAACCATTGCGGCATTGCGCGAGAGTAGCGAAGCAAGCCGAGCTTGCAAAGGCGTGAATTGAATTCGGCGCGTGACCTTTGGCAGCCTGATTGCGAAACGCAGGAATTTTCTGGAATATCCCGACCCGCCTGCGTTCTCACTCTGACGAGCATGAATCGCTGCGACGAAAGAATTGCCGCCGGGCAAACCAGTTGCCCCGGCTGGTCGGGAGGGACGTGGTGATTTTGACCGCATTCATTTTCCTGGCCGTCTGCTTCCTCGCCTATTCAAACGGCGCCAACGATAATTTCAAAGGAGTCGCCAGTCTGTTTGGAAGTCGCACCTGCGGCTATCGCACGGCCATTTCGTGGGCGACGATCACAACGCTGGCGGGCAGCGTGGCAGCGATGTTCCTCGCGCAGGCGTTGCTAAGGAAATTCTCCGGCAAAGGTCTGGTGCCCGACTCGCTCACGGCTTCGCCCGAGTTTGTGCTCGCCGTCGGGATTGGCACGGGCGTCACGGTGATTCTTGCCACATTGCTGGGCTTTCCCATTTCCACCACGCACGGCCTTACGGGCGCTCTGGTTGGAGCGGGTCTTGTCGCTGCCCGAGGCCAAGTCAACTTTGCCTTGCTCGGCCAGACGTTTGTGCTGCCACTGCTGTTCAGTCCGCTTCTTGCTGTCGCCGTGGGTGCGGTGCTTTATCTGGTATTCCGCTACGCGCGTCTCAGACTTGGAGTTGCCAAAGAGATGTGTGTCTGCGCTGGCGTCGAAGAACAAATCGTTTCACTCCCTCAACCCAACGGCGTGTTGGCGGCGCAATCCTTGCCCGCACTTTCCGTCGCGGTGGACGAACTGGCGACTTGCACGCAGCGATACACCGGCGTTGTGATCGGCATCAACGCAGGCC
>JACQWK010000291.1 GCA_016209525.1 Verrucomicrobiota bacterium | reverse complement strand
GAACATGGGTCGGTTATGAAGCTAAAGGCCGCACTTGGACTCACCGCAGAGATCGCAGCGCGACGAAGCCGCAACCGAATGAACCGCGGATTACGCGGATCACGCGGATGAACCCAGAACATTTAACACGATCCCATTTTGATCCGCGCCCATCGGCGTTATCCGCGGTAAAACTCCTCGCGGGCTGCGAAGATTTCTCCAAGAGTGTCGGCGCGCGGCCATCCTGGCCGCAGCGGCTTCGATTCTCCACACGTCTGGATTTTGTCTGGGGCGGTAGGTGAGTTCGGGGCTGCTGCGGCCAGGATGGCCGCGCGCCAATGGGGTTGCGGCTTCGCTGCGCTGTGTCCACTTCGTCCTCTGCGGTGAACTGGGGAAGCTAGGATGAAATTTGCATGGACCGGCTGCTGTTTTCGGGTCGAGTTCGAGTTGTTTCCCTCGAAACTGGAGATTCGCCGATTTCGAGTGGCCTCAGCCGCGCAGATGTTTGCAGCCAAACGCGAGATGTTGCGGGAACTCAGTCACAAACTTAAGACCCAGGCCGCTGCACCTTCCAATGAGACCGCAGCATAATCCACAAGTTCTTTCCCGTTTCCGCAAGCTGGGTAGGGACGGATTCCACTCCGTCCCTGACTTCCTTCGCGCTGGCGGCGACGGAGATCCGGTACGCGGTGGAACGCGTCCCGATCATGGCCACCAAAGAACGCAAAGATCGCAAAGAGTTCTGGGCTTCTTCTTTGCGTTCCTTGCGTTCTTTGGTGGCTAATCCTCCGAGTCATGGCTCTGCCGCGCTGTGGTCCCTCTCCCGGCAATTTGGGTGAGGGGAGCCGAACGACTAGCGGAGCGGCCTTGGAATCCAGTGACGTCGCAACTATAACGCCCAAGAATATGGAGCCTTCAAAACCCAATACTGACGCTTCCACCGCGGTCAGCCCCACGCGAGGGCAGACGACGCTTGCGCCGCAGATTCCCGATCACCAATTGCTGCGGCGGATTGGCGGCGGCAGTTACGGCGAAGTCTGGCTTGCCCGGAACGTTATGGGCACCTATCGGGCGGTCAAAATCGTTTGTCGCGATCGCTTCGATCATGAACGCCCGTACGAACGAGAGTTCGCGGGCATCCAGAAATTCGAGCCGATTTCGCGCACCCATGAAAGCCAAGTCGATATTCTGCACGTCGGGCGAAATGACCAGGCGGGGTATTTTTACTACGTGATGGAGATAGCGGATGACGTGAGTGGTGTGCCGAGTGATCAGTTGTCAGTTGTCAGTGATCAGTTATCAGTGGTCAGTCATCAGTCCGAAGAGTCTGGTCCACTGAATACTGATCACTGTTTACTGATCACTTACCAGCCCAAGACACTTCGCAGCGAGTTGCTCCACCGCGGCCGCTTGCCCTTGGAGGAGTGCCTAGAAATCGGACTCTCGCTGACCTCGGCTTTGGCCCACTTGCACCAGCACGGCTTGGTCCATCGCGATATCAAACCGTCGAACATCATTTTCGTGAATGGGATTCCGAAACTCGCCGACTTGGGGCTGGTGGCGGATGTAGGCCGAACTGTCTCGTTTGTTGGCACGGAAGGGTACTTGCCTCCGGAAGGACCGGGCAATCCGCAGGCCGATATTTACAGTCTCGGCAAGGTGCTTTACGAGATCAGCACGGGAAAGGATCGCCAGGAATTTCCCGAGCTGCCCAGCAATCTGGAGGCCGTCCGGCAACGAGAGGAGTTGCTGGAATTCAACGAAGTGCTGGTCAAGGCGTGTGACGCAGACGCGCAGCGACGCTACCAGACCGCGCAAGAGATGCACGCGGATTTGATGTTGTTGCAGAGCGGCAAATCCGTGGTGCGGCTGCGGACATTGGAACGGCGACTGGCCGCAATGACCAAGATTGGAATCGCAGCGGTGCTGGTCGCGCTGCTCACGGCGGGCGGCTTGTACCTGGCTCGACGCGAGGCGGAGATCACCCGGCGCGAGGCGAAGATCACTCAACAGCATTTGGTGAAATTGAGCACGGCCAACGGCGTTCGGCTCATGGATGAGCGCGACTTGTTCACTTCGATGGTTTGGTTCACGGAAGCGCTTCGATTGGATCAGGGAAATCGCGACGGGGAATACGCCCATCGCTTGCGGATTGGATCGATCTTGCAGCAATGCCCAAAGCTAGTCGGTCTCGCTTTCCATAGTGGACTCCTCTGGCATTTAGAGTTCAGTCCGGATGGCCGCCGCTTCGTCGCCGCCAGCGCCGATCGCACCGCGCGCGTCTGGGACGCCCACACCGGCGAGCCCGTCACGCCTCCGCTGCGGCACGGGGACGAAGTCGTCTATGCCAGCTTCAGTTCAGACGGCTCGCAGGTTGTGACCGCGGACCAGGACTCGACGGCTCAAGTCTGGGACGCTGCCAGTGGAAAGCCAATTGGTCCACCGCTGAAACACAAGGAGAAGACTGTATGGTATGCGGCCTTTAGTCCGGACGGCCAGCGGGTTCTCACGATAAGCTCGTCTTGGTTCTTCGGACCGGGTCCCAGGCCAGGCGAAGCCGTGGTGTGGAATGCCACGACCGGTGAACGCGTCTTTGCGTTGACGAACGGAGCGGCCATCAGCCCAGACGGTCAACGGATCTTGACTCTCAATCCGGACCACGAAAATAGGCAGTTCGAGTTGGCACAGGTTTGGGATGTGAACACGGGCCAGCCCATCAGCCCGACGATGAAGCAACCAATCCGTAACCGCGCCTCGTTCAGTCCCGACGGGCAACGGGTCGTTCTGGCTTCGGACACCGCGGGCGCACGAGTCTGGGATGCGCGCACCGGCGAGCCGATTACGCCATTCCTGAAAGACCAAGGCCCCTTCCGAGCGTTTTTCAGCCCTGACAACCGATGGATCGTCACACTGGTTTTGGGTCAGGCGGCGCGCGTCTGGGACGCGGCAACGGGCGAGCCAGTGACTCCACCTTTACAGCACCCTAATAACGCGCTGGATCATACGCAATTCAGTCCGGACAACCGTTACCTGCTCACGAGTGGCAGAGACGGGACGGTGCACCTGTGGAACATTGCCACTGGCAAATCGGTTTCGGTCCCGCTTACTCACAGCTATCGAGTATTCCGCGCCTCGTTCAGTCCGGACGGACGCCAAATCGCCGCCGGAGGCTCCGACGGAACAGTGCGCTTGTGGAATCTGGCCGCGACGCATGGACCGGCGATGCAATTGACCGAGGACCGCGAGGTCTCTTGCGGCGCGTGGCGGCACAGGGCGGCATTCAGCCCCGATGGCCTTCGCGTGGCGACGATGGGTGACGACGCAGCCGTCCGTGCCCGGGACGTGCAAACGGAGAAAGCGGTTTTCCCACCGCTTTGGCATTCGGTTTTGCCGTCGGACACCGACAATTGGTATAGCTCGGTTTTCTTTAGCCGGGACGGCACTCGCATTGGGAGTCAGGCTTACTACAACTTCGATCGGCGCGGGCAGGAGAAACCTTATCTCTGGGAAGCCCGCGTATGGGACGCCGCGACAGGCAAGCAACTGGCACCGACG
>JACQWK010000290.1 GCA_016209525.1 Verrucomicrobiota bacterium | reverse complement strand
GTGGACTTGCGAACCCCGCCAGGGCAGGAATGCAGCAACGGTAGTTAGCTCTGCATCGGCCGTGGTTTCCCTGGCCTTTTCGATTTTGGATTTGCGATTCCGCTGCAGAAAGCCACCTTCAAATCCAAAATCGCAAATCCAAAATCGAAAATCATAAATGTCCTACCAGGTCCTAGCCCGAAAGTACCGGCCGCAGCGGTTCTCCGACGTGGTGGGGCAGGACCACGTCACGCAAACCCTCTCCAACGCGATTCGTCAAAATCGGATTGCGCATGCTTACCTTTTTGTGGGTCCACGCGGCACGGGCAAGACCACATTGGCGCGTATTTTCGCGAAATGCCTCAATTGTGTGGACGGCCCTAAAGTGGATTTTTCAGACCGTGATCCGCGCTGCCAGGAAATCGCGGAGGGCCGCTCGCTGGACGTTCTGGAAATCGACGGGGCGAGCAATCGCGGGATCGAGGAGATCCGAGAGCTGCGAGAGACGGTCAAATACGCTCCTTCGAGCTCCCGGTTCAAGATTTACATCATTGATGAAGTCCACATGCTCACGAAAGAGGCGTTCAACGCGCTTCTCAAGACGCTGGAGGAGCCGCCCGCTCACGTGAAATTCATGTTCGCGACCACCGAACCGGAGAAGGTGATTGCGACGATTCTTTCGCGGTGCCAACGCTTCGATCTTCGCCGCATCCCGACGGCTCTCATTGTGAAACATCTGGCCCATATTGCCAGACTCGAATCAGTCCAAATCGACGACGCCGCGCTGCACGCGATCGCCCGAGGCGCGGAGGGCTGCATGCGTGACGCCGAATCGACGCTGGACCAATTGATCAGTTTCTGCGGAGAGCGGATCGTCGAAGCGGAGGTGCTTTCGATGTTCGGCCTGGCGGCACGGGCGCAAATCATCGGCCTGGCTCGCGCGTTATTGGCCGGTGAAACGGAGAACGCACTTCGCCAATTGCACGAGCTGGCCAAGCACGGCAAGGATTTGGCGCGGCTGCTTTCGGAATTGCTGAATCATTTCCGCAATCTCCTGCTCTTCCGTGTCTCGAACGGCGATCCGGACCTGCTGGAGGTTTCGGAGACTGAAGCGGTCATCGTGGCCGAACAAGCGTCGAGTGTCGCGCCGGAAGTCCTGATGCGCGTCATGGAGGTATTGACCGAGACTGAAGCTCGGCTGCGCGACGCCGCTTCGAAGCGGATCGTGGTTGAAGTCGCCCTGCTTAAAGCGATGCAGGCGAGAAATGCGGTGCCCATCGACAGACTGCTCAGGAGTTTGCAACAACTGCGCGACTCGGACTGCACACCGCAGGCTTCCGTTTTGACTCCGGCGAATGCTCCCGTCGAACAGAGGCAATCGCGACTGGATGATCCCAAACCAAGAGTTCCTCCACCCGTCGCGCCGGCCGCCCAATCGAATTCGGCAGCCGCATCGCCGCCCGCCGAAGAGTTGGCCAATCTTGCCCGGATCTGGAAGCATGTCATCGAAGCGGTCGGACGTGTCAGCCCATTTGCCAGGAGCTACTTGTTGGAAGCTCATCCAGTGTCGATGTCAAACAATGTGCTCACCATCGGATTTGACCCGGAATTTGCGGATCACCTCGGATTGGTCGATAATTCCAAAAACCGAACTCTGATTCAGACGAAGTTGCAGGAATTGGGCTGCGGCGAGGTTCTCGTGAAGTTTGTCGTGTCGAATCCGCCAGCCAACTGGGTGGCACCGGCAGTTTCGCCGAACGATTCCGGACTTGCAGCGGGACCGAAGATAACGCCGACGTCTTCAACCCCGGAAGCTCCGCCGGCAAAAACCGGCGACTCACCAACTACGAAGGAAGATTTCAAGAATGATCCATTGATCAAACAGGCGCTTGAAATATTCAAAGGAACCATCGTCGAGGTCCGCGCTTGACCCCGTTGCGAATGCATACTTATTAGTGAGTTCAGAAGTCACTACACACCCCTCACCCGGCCTTCGGCCACCCTCTCCCCAACCGATGGGGAGAGGGATGGGGTGAGGGGCATTC
>JACQWK010000289.1 GCA_016209525.1 Verrucomicrobiota bacterium | reverse complement strand
GACCACCGACTTGTACCGTCCGCTGAACAGATGGCCGAAATACTGGTGACGCCGGTTGAAGCGCCCGCTGTACGTGCCCAGCAGCCACTTCATGCCCGCGACGAGATTGGGCTGGGGCGTCTCGGCCACGAGATGAAAATGATTGCTCATGAGGCAATAGGCGTGGACTTGCCAGCCGGTTTTCTCGCACGCCTCGCCCAGAGTGTTGAGGAACGTTTGGCGATCGTCGTCGTCGAGGAAGATCGGCTCGCGGCGATCTCCCCGGTTCATCAGATGATAGATCGCGCCGGCAAACTCGACTCGCAGGGGTCTGGGCATAGGCGGTTCTTATCAACGGCAAGCGCGACCCTGGCAAGTTCTCCAATCATTGTCAATTGTAAGAACCGACCCCTTCACCTTCATGACACCGGTGAGATCAACTTACGGTAGCCGGAGGTTGTTGGTTTCCCGCCAAGCCCAACAGCGTCTGGAAGGCGGCCATCGGTGTGTTCCGTCGGTTGAAACGGAAGACGTACTCATCGAGGTAATCGAACTAAACTCGATCAGAATTGAGGAAGATCAGTCGGACACGCTCTGGGACGGTAGCGCTGGCCTCCGGGCTTCTTGAATTGGCCTGGCAATCCGGCGGCGCTTGTTTTAATACAGACGAGACTCAAATCCCAGATCATGAATAAGCGGCACATTCTCATCATCGAAGATGACGATTTGCAGTTCGAGATCTACGAAGAGGCGCTGTCAGATTACGAACTGACGCGGGCCGCGACGGGAACCGACGCTTTGAGCGCCGTGGCGCGCAGGCCACCCGACTTGATCATTCTGGATCACGTGTTGGCGGAAGGCCAATTGGGACTCGATTACCTGCCGGAGTTGAAGGAATTGGTCCCCCACGTGCCGATCATTATCGTTTCAGGCGCGTTGGAGGTGCACCAACAGATGCACGCGCTACAAGGTCCGCGCCGTGCCCATTATTGCATCGCCAAACCGGTCGATGTGGATGAGCTGCGCAAAACTATGGAAATCGCCTTGAGAGAATGCGGAGAGACCGAGGTCGTGCGCCAGTTTGAGGCGCTCGAACGCTCGAAACGGGTGGACGCGGAGGCGCTGTTTAGCCGCTCGACCGACCGGTTAAGCCGGCAGACCGAGATCCGCCGTTTGGTGGCCGGTTCGAAAGAGCGGCCCAATGTCTCAGCTCTCGCGCGCGAGTTTCGGGTCGCGCGACGGACCATCATTCGCGACTTGCAGGAACTCATTCGTCGCGGTGAAATCAGGCCGGAGATTTACCCCAAATGGGAGAGTGACGCGGAGGATGAAGCCGATGCTTGAAACAATGAATGCGTCAAAGCCCTATGAAAAGCATGTTCCTGCGTCTCAACTCCGCTTGTCGCTGGGGGCGTTTGTTTTTCTTCACGGCTCAGGCCTGGATTGTAACGGCGCACGCCGCTAATCCATCGGAGGCAGACTGGCCGTCGTTTCGCGGCCCGCAGGCGAAAGGCACTGCCGGGAGCGGACAGACTCCCGAGCGATGGAACGCCGAACGCTCGGAGAATATTCGGTGGAAAACTCCCATTCCCGGCCTCGGCCATTCTTCGCCCGTGATCTGGGGCGACAAGATTTTCGTCACCACCGCGATCAACGAAAGCGGCAGTGAACCGCTCAAAGTGGGCCTCTACGGGAATATTGATCCCGTGATCGAGCAGACGAAGCAGCGATGGCTCTTGCTCTGCTTGGACAAAACGAACGGCAAAGTTCTGTGGCAATCGGCCGGCCCGGAGGGAATCCCCAGAGTGAAACGCCATCCCAAATCGACCCACGCCAACTCGACTCCCGCGACGGACGGCCGTCATGTCGCTTGCCTCTTTGGTTCCGAAGGTCTGTTTTGCTTCAGCACGACGGGAAAGCCGGTCTGGAAGAAAGACCTCGGTCCGCTCGATTCGGGATACTTCCTCGTGCCTTCCGCGCAATGGGGTTTTGCCAGTTCTCCCGTCATTCACGGAAATCTCGTCATGGTGCAATGTGACGTTCAAACGAACTCATTTCTGGCCGCGTTCCGCCTCAGCGATGGGCAGGAGGTTTGGAAGACACCGCGCGCCGACGTTCCCACGTGGAGCACTCCGACGGTTGAGACGGGCGGAGGACGAACCCAGATCATCGTGAACGGTTACCGGTACATCGGCGGCTACGACCTCGCCACCGGCCAGGAGATCTGGCGGTTAAAGGGAGGCGGCGATATTCCTGTGCCAACGCCGGTCGTCGCCCATGACTTGATCTTCATCACCAACGCCCATGGAAAAATGGCGCCCATCTACGCGGTCAAGATCGACTCTGTTGGCGACATCTCTCTGGCCGACAATCAATCCGCCAATCAACACATTGCCTGGAGTCTGAGTCGGCGCGGGAATTACATGCAAACGCCCATCGTGGTCAGAGAATTCCTCTACTGCTGCAATGATGCGGGCGTGCTGGCGTGCTACGATGCCCGAACGGGTCAGAACCTTTACACTGAAAGGCTAGGCACCGGCGGATCCGGATTCACCGCTTCGGCGGTCGCCGCGGATGGCAAGATTTATTTCACGAGCGAACTCGGCACGGTCTATGTCGTGAAGGCCGGGCCAAAATTTGAAGTCCTCGCGAAAAATGAGATGGGCGAGACCTGCATGGCGACGCCTGCGATCTCGGAAGGCGCGCTGTTTTTCCGCACACGGCATCACGTCGTGGCCATCGCCGCCTCAAAAAGCACGCGCCTGCCCTGAGTCTCCGGCCTGCGGGCGCAGGACAGAATTCTTCGGTTTGTAGCGCAGATGTGTAATCTATTAGTATCGGTCAGAATCGTCGCGGGCCGCGCGAATTCCTGGGTGGGGCGAGACTCCTGTCGAGCCGTGACTTTCTTGCCGTTTAGGATTCCAGGGCTCGACAGAGTCTCGCCCCACCGGATTGGGTTGCGGCCTTGCCGCGCTGCGCCGTATCGCCGACTTGCGGTCGGCTGGGCAAATTTCACCAAACTCGTGACTGACCACTGACCACTGACCACTGACCACTGATAACTGATTACTTTGGCTGCGACTTGCCGCGCTGTGTGTTGAGCGGTTCACCTTGCTTTTCCGCGTTTCGACGGTCACTCCTCGAACTTCAGTTTTCGCACGTCGCACTCCAGGCCCGTCGGCACCGTGAGCGGCAGATAGAGTTCGGGCCGCCGGGCGCGGATCCACCGCCGCCCAGAGCTCTCGGCCAGCAGCGAGGCGTCAAGATCGGCAATCACCAGGTCATCGCCGGCTTTCCAGGTTTCAGCAAGGATGCGGCCGTAAGGATCCAGGATCATTGCGTTGCCGGTCCGGATTTCGTCGTCGTCCACCCCGATGCCATTGCTGAAAATGAGGAAAATGCCGTTGTCATGCGCGCGGCTGGGCAGCCAGCGCATGAGCCAGCCGCGTCCTTTTTCGCTGCGCAATTCCCGTTCGATGGCGGCGGGATCGGCGTGGCGCTGGTCCCAAACGCGGCGGTCAATCACTCCCATCAAGTGCGGGTTTTTCGAGCGGCAGCCTCCGGTTTGGTGCGGCGCGATCAAGATTTCCGCGCCGCGCAAGGCCGTCAGCCGCACGTTCTCGACGAGGTTGCAGTCGTAACAAATCAGCACGCCGACGCGGAATCCGTCCGGGAGGTCGAACACGGTGTATTCCGAACCGCTGCGGATCGACGTGTGCTCGAACGCGTGCAGTTTGCGGTGGCGCTGGGCGCGTCCGTCGGGTGTGGCTACGACATAACTGTTGTGGAATTCTCCCGCGGGCGTGCTTTCCACCCAACCGGCGCCAATCGTCATCCCCGACTTCTTGGCCAGCTCGATCAACCGGCGCGAGCTGGGACCGTCAAAGATTGGCTCCGCCAATTGTCTCAGTTCCGGCGCCGAAAGATTTCGGATGAACCAGTAGCCGGTCACGCAGCATTCGGGGAAAACGATCAGGCGCACGTTCTTCTCGGCGGCCCGCGTCACGAACGACTCGATCTTGCGGAAATTGGCTTCTTTGTCTCCGGGCGCGCTTTCGAACTGGACCGACGCCACGCGCAAAGTTCGTTGATCCTCAGATTTGTTGTTCATGCCATTCGTTTAAAAAGCGTGTAACTGTTTAGGTCAACCTCGAATGAACGCCAAGGCACGCGAATAGAACGTGTGGTGCTGCCCGCCGACGTGGAACATGCTCCCAATTCGCGTCTATTCGCGTCCATTAGCGGTTAACCGCCTGAACAGTCGCAGAAGCGTTTCAAGAATTGGTCTCGCCTCATTTCTTCCAAGTTTCGGGATGGGGTTAGTTGTCGCGGTTCCAACGACGCCGGTCTTTCGGTGTTTTGCCGCACACTATGGTGGTTTTCCCAAATTCCTTCAGCGGGCGGACATGGCTGTCCGCCATCGTAATCATATCCGCGGGATTTTGAACTTTGGAATCTCGAGTCGGAAGAATGCCCGCCTGGAAGTTGCTCCGAGACGCGCGGATGCCTCCCAACCCTAAACCGTCGAATTCATCCGACACTCCGTACGCATTGTAGGCGTAGCTGCCGAAGGCGGGGGGCCAACGAGACAGACGACCGGCATTCCCTGAAGTCGATCCTTGGTAGGCTGGGCACTTGAACAATATCCCAAACCAATCGTTCTCGGTGTAGGGCTGGAGAGACTCATACCAGTTCGGGATATTTGTGGAATAGCCCGTGTAAACTGGATAGGACTTTGCGTCCGAGACATAGGCAGCCACGGCGATGCCCAGTTGGCGCAGGTTGCCTTGGCACTTGGCAGATTGAGCCGCCGTTTTGGCTTGAATCAACGCCGGCAACAGAAGCCCGGCCAAGATCGCGATCATGGCGATGACAACGAGCAGCTCCACCAACGTGAACCCCGTCCCAATTATTGAACAAACGGTTCCACAGCGTGGCTGTGAAGACCTCATATCGGAGAGTCTGCCTCTCGGCGACATTGTCGTCAATGTGAGTTGAGCGGCACAGCCGAGATGCCGAGATGTCAGCCACGGAGTGGCGACAGAAGATAGCCCACGGCGCAAGCCGTGGGATAACACCGCAAGCACTAAAGCCCCGGACGGGGCGGCAGAAACATTCACGCGTTGCCTTGAGTTCTGTCGCCGCTCCGCGGCTCATGACGTTGGATCCATCTTTCTCTCACGGCTCGCGCCGTGGGCTACTCTCTGTCGCTGCTCCGCAGCTCAGTTCGGCCTCACGACTGTTCTAATTCTGATGAGCGATCAAGTTGAGCCTAATCGTATGAACGTTCTGTTTGAAATACCCCTCACCCGTCCCACGGACACCCTCACCCCATCAGATGGGGAGAGGGACGGCGTGAGGGGCATTCGTCTCATTTAAGAAGCGAATTGGAATAAAGGCTGAGATGCGCGCCGAACGTCAGGGTTTGACCATCCTACTCTCCGCACGCGGTTCAGTGTCGGCGAGGCAAAAGGTGCATCCAAGTTCAGTCTGGAATATTTTCCAGCTTGAGCCGTCTAATGGGCATATGACAACTGCGCCATTCACAACTCGCGTTCACAGATCATTCCTTCCGCTGGCTGCTTGCGCTGGCCTTCTGCTGTTGGTAGCGGGCCTACGCGTCGGCGCGAAGGCGGCGGCAGCAAAGGAGTCGCAGGCGGCGCCCCCTTGGGAGCTCAAAGACGTGGACGGAAAACCTGTCAAATCGTCGGATTTCAAGGGGAAAGTCGTCGTCCTTGATTTTTGGGCAACCTGGTGTGCTCCGTGCCGGGCCGAGATTCCAGGATTTGTCGAGTTGCAGAAACAATACGGGAAGGACGGTTTGGCGATTGTGGGCGTCTCGCTGGATGAACAGGGTCCGAAAGTCGTGAAGCCGTTTATGAAAAAGTTGCAGATCAACTATCCCATCGTGATGGACGATGGCAAGACAGCGGCGTTGTTCGGAGGAGTCGAGGCGATCCCTACTACCTTCATCATAGATCGGGCGGGGAAAATCGTGGCCAGGCACGAGGGCTTTACCGAGAAGCGCAAATTCGAAGCCGAGATCAAGCCGCTTCTGAAGCCGTGAACTCAACGCTGCGCCTCCACGCATCGCGAATTTGTTCGGAGCGCAGATTTTCAATCTGCCGTATCGCAGAATTGCATTCTGCGGACGCCTCGAATTTTCGACCATTCCTTCGGTGTCGAACGTCCAGCCGAGTGCAACTCGGCGATACAGCAGATTGAAAATCTGCGCTACGCCCGGCAAGACTGAGGCCTTACAAGAGCTTGCATTTCGGCGCAGATGGGCGCAGCTTCGGTCCATTATGAGAGGCCCTCCTAACTTCCGCATTCTCCGACAAATTCTATCGATCACGCTCGGCCTACTCGTTCCGTGGGCCGGGTTCGGCAATCAAGCGGCGAAGGACGATACTCCCGGTTCGGCATCCACTGCGGCGAAACGATATCAGGCCGTGGAACAGGAATACCGGACCGCCATGGAGGAATTCTCCAAGCGGTACAGCGCCGCCAAGACCGATGAAGAACGGCAAGCCTTGGCGAAGTCCTACCCGCAACCGCAAAAATACTCGGGTCGCTTTCTGGAGTTGGCGGAGAAATTTCCGGATGATCCCGCGGCGCTGGACGCGCTGGTTTGGGTGGTGCAGAACGCCCGCTTTGGCCCCGAGGCCGAAAAGGCCTTGGCCACATTGCTGGCAAAGCACCTCAACAGCGAGAAGCTCGGTCCGGTCTGCCAGGCTTTGCAGTATTCGCCGCTCCCGAACGCGGAGCGAACCCTCCGTCAGATTATGGAGAAAAATCCGCACCGAGACGTGCAAGGTCTGGCGTGTTTCGCCCTAGCCCAGGTTCTCCGGCGCAATTCCTCCCAGGAATCCGAAAGGTTTCTCGATCTAACTATCGAGAAGTATGGAGAGGTTCGGACGTACCGGGATAAGAAGCTCGCAGAGCTGGCGGAGGCAAATCTTTTTGAGTTGCGCGAATTGGGTATCGGCAAAGTCGCGCCGGACATTGAAGGGGAAGATGTCGATGGCCAACGATTCAAGCTCAGCGATTATCGGGGCAAAGTTGTCGTGATCGATTTCTGGGGAGACTGGTGAGGGCCTTGCCGGGCCATGTACCCGCACGAGCGGTCGCTCGTGAAGAGGCTGGAAGGCAAACCGTTTGCTCTGTTGGGCGTCAATAGCGATCCGAAAGACCGGCTTCGCCAGGCGCTGAAAAAAGAGAACATCACCTGGCGTTCCTGGTGGGACGCAGGAGACACCTCCGGCCCCATCGCCACGAAATGGAACGTCCAGGGCTGGCCGACGATCTACGTGCTCGATCACAAAGGAGTGATCCGATACAAGAACGTCCGCGAGAAAAGAATGGATGACGCGGTGGAGACGCTTCTGAAGGAGTTAGAGCGCGAGAGTTCGACCGCAAAGTAGAAACGCACAGGAGAGCGGAGACCATTGTCCGCGCGACTCAATTCTGGGAAAAAGCGCACGGAACACTGCTGTGGAAAAAGTTGTCCATAAATTCTCGGGCTTCCAAGCCGCCGATGAAGATGACTATGAACGGTGCGCCAGGCTGAGCCCTGAGCAAAGACTAGAAATCCTGCTGGAGCTAATCATGCCGGAAAAGCCTGATGAGGCCTCTATCGAACGATCTGCAAGAATTTATCCGCTTGTTAGACGCGGAAAAGGTTGAGTACATCATCGTTGGGGCTTGGGCCGTTGCCTTCCATAGTCGGCCACGCTACACCGGCGACTTGGACATCTTTTTGCGGCGTGATCGCGTCAATGCAGACCGGATGATGCGTGTGATCGAGGAGTTCGGCTTCGGCGCGACTGGAATTACTACGGAGGATTTTCTCAAGGAACAGTACGTGATCCAGCTCGGCGTTGAACCGAACCGCATCGATTTACTGACTGGTATTTCGGGCGTCGAGTTCGAGGAGGCCTGGAATCGTCGGGTGAGAGGCACCCTTGGGAATATGGAGGTGCACTTTATAGACCGGGAATTGCTCATCCAAAACAAGCGCGCAGCCGATCGTGACAAAGACTTGGGCGACATACGCCTGCTCGAACGCACGCGGACGAAGGGAGCCTAAGCACTCCAGGCGCGACGGACCGCTTCCCCATCGGGGGATACCCACGCCGAGTCAGAACGTCGGGGACCAAGATGCGCACAACTCACTTTTGCTTGTAGCTGCGAAGCTTCGTCTCGATCATATTGGCCTCCACTGAGGTCATGCCCGGAGCGGCTTTCTTGGCCATGACCATGAACCAGTCAATTTCGTGCGGCTCGTACGGGTAGCCAATGTTGCTTTGGCCGTTTCGCTTGGAGTTGACAATCAAATCGCCCTTGGAGTTCAGGAAGGCGTGGAAGGGCATTCCCTGGTTGTGTCCGCCAACCTGTTCCAGGATTTTGCTGGCCCCGGCGTTGCCTGCGCTGTCCGGGACCGTGAGATGGGCGACGACGAAATGTTTGTCCAAGACCGGCTTTGCTTCTTCCGACTCGATAAACTTATCGAGCACTTTGCACCATCCTCAGCCAGGCGATCCGAAAACGAGAAAGACGGCTTTAGAGGAACCACTGGCCTTGGCTTTGGCATCGGCCAAAACTTCATCCGCAGAAGGCGCGGCTGAGAGAGTGGTCGTTGCGAGGAGCACGACGCCCAGCATAATGGACGAGATTTGACGTTTCATAAGGGGACGATAGCAGGGTCGGAGGTCAGGGCAATCAAGATGAACAATCGAAAGCAAGGCCTCTGCCTCGCCAACCGTAAGGCAGACTTGCAGGGATACTCAAACACCGCGGCGAAGCCGCAGCCAAATCCGGTGGGGCGAGACTCCGTCGAGCCCTGGAATCTGCGCTGACAAGAAAGCCAGGGCTCGACGGGAGTCTTGCCCCACCAAGGACCTCTTACACCTCGCAACGGTTCCTGGCGAGACGGATGGCCTGCAAATTGGCTACGAATTCGTGAGCTGGGTTGCTATCTGGCAAGCGCGCGGGTAAATGGAATCGGATGCAGAAAGGTTACCAGCCTGGAGAGCGCCGTCCGATTGCGGCTCGCAATTTGAAGCTGAGCCAAAGTCTTGCGCGATGGCTCGCCAGACAGGGCGCGTCACCGAACGCGATTTCTGTGACTGGGATGACTTGCGGGATTCTGGCCGGGTTCGTTCTGGCCGCGACTTCCTTCGCATCCGGGAACGCTCGATGGTGCTGGATCAGTGGCGCTGTGCTGATTCAGCTTCGTTTGCTGGCGAACCTGCTCGACGGCATGGTGGCGATCGAGTCCCAGCGCGCGTCGCCGCTCGGGGAGCTTTACAATGAAATTCCGGACCGCTTGTCTGACGCCGCAACACTCATTGGCCTGGGTTACTCGACTGGAGGGAGTTCGACGCTTGGTTACGCGGCGGCGGCGGCGGCGGTCTTGACCGCTTACGTGCGCGCCCAAGGCAAAGTGGCCGGCGCCAGGCAGCATTTCTGCGGGCCGATGGCCAAGCAGCAGCGGATGTTTGTTGTCACGCTGATCGGGGTGTACTGCGCAGTCGCACCGCTTGCTTGGCAGCCTGTCTGGGGCGATGAGACTGGATGGGGAATTCCGGCGGCGGGATTGGCTCTGATCGTCGTGGGAAGCGTCATCACCGCGATCCGCCGGCTGATCCGCGTCGCCGACGACCTCCGTCATGGTGCCAAATGACCGCTCAGGAACGATTGTTTGAGTACCGGCACGCCTTTGATCACCCGGTGACGATTTGGACCACTGTGGCTGTGGCTGCCTTGCTCGTCGTCGCACCGATGACAGTGTGCCTGCTCGGTCGCCTGGGCAAACTGACCCCGCCGCTGCACGAAGATCTCGTCCGGCGCATTCGCTCGTGGTTTTGGCTGGCGCCGATAATGATCGTTCCGGTGCTGCTCGGCGCGGCCTGGACGATCCTGGCCGTCGGTTTGCTCAGCCTGGCCTGTTATCGAGAATACGCCCGCGCGACGGGCTTGTTTCGGGAGAAGGCGATCAGTTTCGTCGTGGTGCTCGGAATTCTAGGAGTGACCTTCGCCACGCTCGATCATTGGTCTGGTCTCTTTGTCGCGTGGTTTCCACTGACCGTGGCCACGATTGCGGCGACGGCGATTTTGGCTGATCGACCTAAAGGCTACATCCAGCGCGTCGCCCTCGGGGTGCTGGGATTCATGTTCTTCGGTTGTGCCTTGGGACATCTGGGTTATTTTGCCAACGATCAGAATTATCGTCCGATCTTGTTGATGCTGCTCCTGGCCGTGGAAATGAATGATGTCTTTGCCTACGTCACCGGCAAAACGGTTGGACGCCGGAAACTGGCGCCCAACACCAGCCCGAACAAAACGGTCGCCGGCTCCATCGGCGCGCTGGTTTTGACCGCGTTGCTCGTGCTCGGGGTTGGCCGTTCCGTGTTTGCCGGCACGCCCCTCGAGAAATCCGTCCTCCTCGCGCTCCTGGGAATTATTATCAGCGTCGTGGGCCAGCTTGGCGATCTGACGCTGTCCTCGATCAAACGCGATCTGGGCCTTAAGGACATCAGCACGCTCATCCCCGGTCACGGCGGTCTGCTGGACCGTTTCAACAGCTTGCTGTTCGTGGCGCCGGCCGCTTTTCACTACATCGGATACTTCGTCGGCATAGGCTTGGATCAACCGGCGCGGATTCTCAGCGGCGGATAAGGCTGGCCGCCGTAACGAACCGGACTCATGGACGACTGGAAACTCAAGCCGGCGCAAGACTTGGGCTTGCCCCTGAAAGAACGCGCCAGCTCGTTGCGCCGGGAAAGCGGCCTGATCGAAACGCTATTGCACTTGGCGTGGTGGCTGATGCTGCGCTGTTACTTCACGGGGTACCATCGTCTGGAAATCCAAGGGCGGGAACGTTTGCCCGATCGCAGTCCGTTCATTCTGGTCGCCAACCACACCAGCCACTTGGACGCGCTGATCCTGGCGACGCCCTTGCGCGCTTCGCTCCGCGACCGCATCTTTCCCATTGCCGCGGGCGACGCGTTCTTCGAAACGCCTGCCGCGGCTTTGTTCTCGGCGTTCGTTTTGAATGCGCTTCCGATGTGGCGAAAGCATTGCGGCCCGCACGCGAT
Organism: Verrucomicrobiota bacterium; assembly: GCA_016209525.1. Lineage (GTDB taxonomy): Bacteria > Verrucomicrobiota > Verrucomicrobiia > Limisphaerales > SIBE01 > VHCZ01. The sequence continues at coordinate 2,862 of JACQWK010000289.1, read as the reverse complement.
GCAGGAACTCCGCCATCGGCTGCTTGCGGAAGGAGCCATCTACATCATGTTTCCCGAAGGCACCCGGTCTCGCGATGGCACGATGCGCGCGTTCAAGGCAGGCCTCGGCATGTTGGCAGCCGAAACGCCGGTCCCAGTCGTGCCGTGTCTAATCGTCGGAGCGTTCGAGGCGCTCCCATCTCATCGGAGCATCCCCTGTCCAATCAAGATCACCTTGCGGATCGGTCAACCGCTGTCCTTTCAGTCCGTAAGGCACGAGCGCTCCGGTTGGATGGAAATTGCGGCCAGCGTTGAGTGCGCGGTCCGCAATCTCGGAGCCAGGCCGGCCATCGACTGAGAGCGTGTCTTGAGATTGGGTGGAACGGGCTACCAGCCCGTTTTCGGCGGCAACCTGCCGCCGAGAACTGCGGCAGGCTGGTAGCGTGCCGCAACAGGCCGGTGGCCTGTTCCACCCAGGAGGCATTTTCAGAACACGCGCTGAGCCTGTCGGAATGCTTGATCCGCATCAAACCGCTTTGAATGGCGCCAGACTATCCTCAGTTCGGTTGAACGAAATTCTCATGCACCTTCTCATAAAACGAAAGTGTCCAGCCGAGCCGTCCCGCCGCTTTGGGTCATCCTTCAAAGCGGGCTTCGTTCTCTGCGCGGCCTTGGCAGGCGGAGCCGACGCTGCCGTCGGGGGTTTGGAATCCGGGCCGCAACCTCTAATTCAGCGTTTGGCTTTTGTCCAAGAAGCTGATCGATTTGCCGCTCGCCGCGAAGGGCTGCCCGACTCTCTTTCCGTCACCAATGCCACGCTGATCGTCACGGCGCGGACGACGGACGGCGCGCTTTCGGTGTTGGACCGGCGCACGGGGAGACGCCTGAATCAAGAGCCGCTCGCTCAGGACGTGCGGGTCTTCGATGCGCGCGCGACGGCAGAGCGGATCGAGCTGAAACTCAAGCGCCAGGCCTCGGGATTGGAATTGCTCGCCACCGCGCGACTGGCTTCAGAGCTTCCTGAGTTGACAGTCGAAGTCACCGGGAAGGGCGAGCTGCGTCCGGCTTTGAGATTTCCTCATCCGTTTGTTTCGAGTCCGAGCGATTACCTGGTCGTGCCAATGAACGAGGGCATCTCCTTTCCGGTCGAAGACAAATCCATCGAACCGATGCGCCTGATTGCCTATGGCGGCCATGGCATTTGCATGGCCTTCTGGGGTGTGACCGACGGATCTCGCGGACACATGGCGATCATTGAAACTCCCGACGATGCGGCCATCCGCATGGATCGGCTTGGCGGCCGGATGACCATCGCGCCGGAATGGGAATCTCAGAAAGGGCAGGTCGGCTACTCGCGGCGCCTCCGCTATGTTTTCTTCGAGGAAGGTGGACACGTGGCGATCTGCAAACGGTATCGCGCCTACGCCAAAGACATCGGCCTCTTGAAAACACTCGCGGAAAAGCGCCGCGCCAATCCAAGCGTGGATTTGTTGATCGGTGCCGTGAACGTCTGGTGCTGGGACAAGAATCCGTTGCCGATCGTCAAAGAACTGCAAGCCGCGGGCATCGAGCGCATTCTTTGGAGCAATCGGCAATCGCCGGACGGGATCCGCGCCATGAATGACCTCGGCATCCTGACGAGCCGATACGACATCTATCAAGACCTGATGGACCCGGAGAATCTCAAAAGCTTGAGAGGCGTCCATCCAGACTGGACTACGGAGGGCTGGCCCAAAGACATCATGCGGTCTGCGAACGGCGATTGGATCAAAGGCTGGAAAGTCAGAGGCAAGGACGGAGAATGGTATCCGTGCGGCGTGCTGTGCGATCTGCGCGCGCCGGAATACGCGAAACGGAGGGTGCCTCCCGAATTGGCGGCGCATCCGTATCGCTGCCGGTTCATCGACACGACGACGGCCTCCTCCTGGCGCGAATGTTACGCGCCCGAGCATCCTCTGACGCGTTCCGAAAGCCGCCATTGGAAGATGGAGCTTCTGCGTTACGTCTCGGAGGATATGAATCTGGTTTGCGGATCCGAAACTGGGCACGACGCGGCGGTTCCTTTCGTTCATTACTTCGAAGGGATGTTAAGCTTGGGGCCTTATCGGGTTCCCGATGCGGGCCGGGACATGCAGCGGATTTGGACCGAAGTTCCCGAGCGAGTGGCCAAGTTCCAGTTGGGCCACAAATATCGCCTGCCGCTTTGGGAGCTAGTCTTTCACGACTGCGTGGTGGCGCAGTGGTATTGGGGCGACTACAACAACAAGCTTCCGGAGCTTTGGGACAAGCGGGACTTGTTCAATCTGCTTTATGGAACGCCGCCGATGTTCATGTTTAATCGCGGCCTCTGGGAGAAGGAACAGTCTCGGTTCGTTCAAAGTTACAGGAACACATGCCCTGTCGTTCGGGCCGTCGGCTATTCCGAGATGACGGATCACCGCTTTCTGACCCCAGACCGAAACGTGCAGCAGACCGCGTTCGCGAACGGGGTGACCGTCAGCGTGAATTTTGGCACGGACGCGCATCGTCTTGGCCGCGGCGTCACGGTGCCGCCGATGGGTCTCAACGTGGAAGGCGTGAAGCGATAGCTCGCTGCGCGGAACAACCATGCCGACCATGAATCCACTTCCCACGAATGCGGTGGGGCTGACCTGCAGGTCAGCCCTACCGGGTTCATGGTCTCAATGCACACCCTTTGGGCTTGGGGGCTTTCCATGAGTCGTGGGTTGATAGCCGCCGAGGGAACGATGCGAACCTCGTGGTTACAGAGAAGTCTCTCTGATAAACTACATCCCCCGGTCTTCCGGCGTCGCGTTCCCCTCATCCCATCCCTCTCCCCATCGGATGGGGAGAGGGTGTCCGTAGGACGGGTGAGGGGTGTCT
>JACQWK010000296.1 GCA_016209525.1 Verrucomicrobiota bacterium | reverse complement strand
GTCTCAGCGCGCCGAAAGAATGGCGCCTGAAGAATGGCGCGCTGGGACAGACGCGCCCTACCGAGCTCCGGTTCAAGGTCCCAATGCGCGCCAAATTTGGCGTGGGGGCTTTCCATGAACGCGGTGGGGCTGACCTGCAGGTCAGCCCTGCCAAGTCCACGGTCCCAATGCACGCGGGAACCGCTTGGATGCCTTCCATCTTGCATTTGGAAGCGGCGGTGTTAAGAAATTCCACTTTATGAAGCAGCACATCCTGGTCATCGATGATGAAGGCTCGATTCGCGAACTCCTCGGCACCTTTTTTCAGGCCCGCGGCTATCGCGTGAGTTCGGCGAGCACGGCTGCGGAAGCGCTTCGTGTGGTCGAGGACACGCTTCCGGATGTGGTGCTATTGGATTTGCTATTGCCAGACGCGGACGGACTCGAACTTCTGGAAAACTTCAAGCAGACACACCCGGACCTTCCGGTGATTATCATGACCGGCATGGGATCTGATGAATCATTGCTGAAGGAAGCCCGGACCAAAGGAGCCGCCGGCTACGTGAGCAAGACCGATCCGCTGGACAAGTTGCTCCGGGAGGTGGAGCTGCAATTCCCCTCCATGTAATTCTCCATTGAGCGATCCAGATGAGATCGATCTCCGCAAGACTGGTTTTTGGAAAGCCCTTCACCCGTCCTACGGACACCCTCTCCCCATCGGATGGGGAGAGGGATGGGGTGAGAAGGGCCTTCGTCTCATTTTGAGAGACACGTGGTATAAATTCGGGTCACCGTTCTAATATTGCTCCGCGTGCAAGATTCACCTGGGTCTCTCGGTTCGTCCGCGGAATTCCATGCGCCCGCCGTCTGCGCCGCAGTCCGGATCCGCGATGAGCGGCTCGCGGCGTTGAAGGCCTTCGCTGGACGCCTGGCGCACGACTTTCGCAATAGCCTGGTGCCCCAATTGGGCTACGCGACGCTGGTCAAAGAACAGACCGCCGAGGACTCGCCTGCGCTCCCCTTCGTCGCAAAACTGGAGAGTTCGACTCGCCGGCTGGAAGATTACCTGGATGCGATTCTCTTGGCGGTGCGTCCGGAACGGCGATTCGCACCCAAGCCTTGCGACTTTGCTGCGCTCGTGCGCCGTGTTCTCAAGGCTTGGAAAGAGAGTCTTCCGGAAGAGGCGTCCATTCGAATCACCGTGGACATGGATCCCTGCGAGTTGGTCGCGGATGAGAGCCAGTGGGCTGTGGCGATCGAGCATCTCCTGAAGAACGCACGCTTCAGCCTGGCGACCGGTGGTTCGCTGCGGATTGGCCTTCGAGCAAGATCGCTGACGCCGGAGCAGGCGGCCGAAATCGGCCTGGCGTCCACTCCGTCCTTTCAACTCGTAGTGCAAGATGACGGCTTCGGCATGGCCGAGAGCGTATTGCAGCGCGCGTGCGAACCGTTCTTCACGACGCGGCCGAAAGGCCAGGCGGCCGGGCTGGGGCTGACGCTGGTCCACAGCGTGGCGCGACTGCACGGCGGCCAAGTGGTCTTGGAGAGTGCGGAAGACGCCGGGACAACCGTCACTCTCTGGCTGCCCGCGTCTGCACCTGTGCCGGATCTCAAGCGAAGCGCCCTCCAGCCGGCTCCGGGATCTGCCGCCACTGCGGCTAACGCAAAAGTGCTCTTGGTCGAGCCCGATCCACTGGTGCTGGAAGCGACAAAGTCTTATCTCAAGCGACTCCCGGTCGAAATCGTCTCCACGGAAGACGTCAAGCAAGGTTTGAAGCTTTTTCAACGGGGCCGATCCGAATGGCGGGCGGTCGTCGCAGGCGCGGGTTTGCCCGGGGTGAGCGCCCTCGATCTCTGTGCGCAAATCCGTCGGTGGGTTCCCGGCATCTCGGTAATTCTGATCCGCGGAGATACAGGCACCGGCGCGGAAGGCGCCTTGGCCGAGCTCGGATCGCCGCCGGCGGCCGTGTTGAAGAAGCCCTTTGCCCTAAAGACCCTTGCGGACACGCTCTCCGCGCTGGTCCGCTAGTGTGGCTCAAAAGTCGGGCAGGCTGGAACCCGGCCCTACGTTGGGGAGATCAACTCTTGCAACACTCTTCTAGACCAATTCCAGCTCTTCGCTTTCGAGAAAGCCCTGCAACTGCCGGATGCGAGTCGGATGCCGCATTTTGCGCAGCGCCTTCGCTTCGATCTGCCGGATCCGCTCGCGAGTCACTTTGAACTGTTTTCCAACTTCCTCCAATGTGCGTGAATAGCCATCGCCCAATCCAAACCGGAGTTCGAGCACTTTTCGCTCGCGTTCAGTCAGGCTGGTCAAAACGTCGCCGAGTTTGTCTTTGAGCAAACTGTAGCTGGTCATGTCGGACGGATTCTCGGCGGATTTGTCCTCGATGAAATCTCCGAAATTCGTGTCATCACTGTCTCCGACCGGCGATTGCAGGGAAATGGGCTGCTGGGCCATTTTCAAGACGGCGCGCACGCGCTCCACCGGCATCTGCATTTCATCCGCAATTTCCTCAGGGGTGGCCTCCCGTCCGAAATCTTGCACCAATTGCTTTTGGACGCGCATCAGTTTGTTGATCGTCTCGATCATGTGGACGGGGATGCGGATGGTGCGCGCCTGATCGGCGATCGAGCGAGTGATGGCTTGCCGGATCCACCAGGTGGCGTAGGTCGAGAATTTATAGCCGCGGCGATACTCGAATTTCTCGACGGCCTTCATGAGTCCCATGTTGCCCTCCTGGATCAGGTCGAGAAAGGACAAGCCGCGGTTGGTGTATTTCTTGGCGATGGAGATGACCAAGCGAAGATTCGCTTCCACCATTTCCGTTTTGGCCTGGAGCGCCTTCTTGGTGAAGTGTTGCAGCTTCTTGTAGGCCTCCAGGTATTCGGTGCAGGGAAGCCGGACGAATTCTTCCAGCGCCTTGATCTTTTTTTCCTCGGATTGGATGATCGCCTGCAGTTGGCCGCTTTTGCGCTGGGCTTCCAGCTCCAGGATCGTCCTCAGGCTTAATTGGATTTTGTCGTGGATGTTGTCGGCGACGAGCGCCATTTCCTCGATGACTTTTTGCTTGTAGTAAAACTTGGGGAAGGTCTTTTGCAGTTTCTCGTCGCTCCTCCGGAACTCCGTGTGCAATTTGTCGCGCTTCTGGCGGTTGGGCGCGTTCTGCCAGGCGCCGTACTTGTCGTCCACGTTTTGGTCGAAAGCGCGCACTTCTTTGACGAGTTTGCGCAGAGCCTTGAGGTGATTCTCCCGGCCTTCGATCTTTTTGTCCAGAATCACGCGGTCAAAGCGTTCTTTGGGGGGTTCTGAGATGAGCTTTTCGGCCAGCGCGATGTGCTCTTTGCCGGCAAAGCCGAAGGCGTAGATGATTTTCTTCACCTCATTCTCCGCTTCCTCAATCCGCTTGGAAATTTCCACCTCCTGCTCGCGCGTCAGCAAAGGCACCTGCCCCATCTGTTTCAGATACATCCGGACGGGGTCGTCCAAAATATCCAGCCGGGACTTGTCTTCTTCTTCTTCCGGTTCGGGTTGTTTGACACGGTCCACCTCCGCCTGGTCCACGATTTCCAGGTCCAGGTTGCGCAGCTTGATGTAAATCTCATCCAATTCCTCCGGCGTGACGACGCTATCCGGCAAGGCATCGTTGATGTCGCCATAAGTGAGGTAACCTTGTTCTTGGGCCAGGCGGACCAACTCCTTGATTTTCTCGGTCAGGTCGATGCCGGACTGACTTCGAATCGTTTCGGAAGCTGCGGAAGAGAGCAGAGGACCATTTTTCACAGCACTTAGTTCATGGTGGGCTCGATCCACGGCAGGCGCAGTCTGCGGATTTTCCGGGGGCGCGCCGTTGGCGGCGGCGGCGGGAGGGAAACCTTCTTTGCGCTGGAGTCGTTCCAACGGTTTTTGGGCGGGTTTGTTGCCGGGGCGGCCGGATCGTTTGCCTTCAGTGGTGGAAGCCGACTTCTTCACCTTCAGTTTTACCATAGTCAGGGACTGCCGTAACGCTAACAAAAATTCTGGCTCGAAAATAGCCGGGGAATAATGCGGGCGTGAGGTGCGGAGTCAAGCAGGTAAAAGAAATGGAAACTGCAGGTTGGAAGAAAATCTGCCGGCCTCCTTCCGTCCGCTTGTGAAAAAATTCACAAATTCACTTGCCTCCGATCTTGGGCCGTGTTTAGGTTTTATTTATTAGCGTCGCCAGCTCCTGTTTGACTCATGCAGACCAATACTGAGATCGGCTACAATTCGAAAATCGAGGGCGATGTCATCGTGAGCCGCGCGGACGCGGTACTCAACTGGTTTCGAAAGAATTCCCTCTGGCCAATGCCGATGGGTTTGGCGTGCTGCGCCATCGAATTGATGGCCGCGGGCGCCAGCCGCTTCGACATTTCGCGTTTCGGCGCGGAAGTCATGCGGTTTTCTCCCCGCCAATCCGATTTGATGATCGTCGCCGGAACCGTGACCTACAAAATGGCGCTGGCGGTCCGGCGCATCTACCATCAAATGCCGGATCCCAAGTGGGTTATCGCCATGGGCGCCTGCGCTTCCACCGGCGGAATGTACCGCAGCTACGCGGTGCTGCAGGGTGTGGACCAAATCCTGCCCGTGGATGTCTATGTGGCCGGATGTCCGCCGCGGCCCGAAGCGCTGCTCGATGCGATTATCAAAGTCCAGAGCAAGGTCTCAAAAGAACCGGCGTTGGCGGCTCTCAAGAATGTCGCGTGAAACCGGAGTCTTGAATTCTCGTTACCCCCGCGTCCGCAGCACCCCATTCGCCTATGTCCCCCCTGGAGCAGGCCAAAAAGCTCGTTGACCAGTTCGCGGGAATGTTTGAGCCCCCCGTGGAGTTCCGCGGCGAAGTGACTTTGAAACTCAAGGAGGCTGACCGCATCGCGGATGTATGCTCCGCCGCAAAACACCGGCTCGGGTTTGATGCTCTGGTCGATCTCTCCAGCCTCGACAACTACGGCGAGGACCCGCGCTTCACGCTGGTTTACGAGCTCTATAGTTACGCGTCACGGTGTCATCTCCGACTGAAGACCGACGTGAACGAGGAGCGGTCCGAACTCCCCACGGTCACGGCCATTTGGCGGACCGCCGAATGGCACGAACGCGAGATTTACGACATGATGGGAATCCGGTTTCGGGGCCATCCGGATCTTCGCCGGATTCTGATGTGGGAAGGTTATCCTTACTTCCCGCTTCGGAAGGATTTTCCATTGGCGGGAAAACCAACGGATCTGCCGGACATCGCGTTCACAAGACCGGCTCCGCTCGAAGGCGGGCCGTTTGTCACCGCTCCCGGCGGCAAAAACTCCATCGCCCGGGAGCCGCGCGTGAGAATTCCCGAAAGCCACGCTCCCCCATTTGGGGCTCCAGCAAGGAATCTGGCCGAGCCGGGCGGAATGGTGACGCCAGCCCACGAACCTCTCTCCGGAAGATGAGCGCCGTCCGAGATCTCCAGTTCAAAGATACCGCCGGCCGGACCGAGGCAGCGGCCTTGGCCTCGACGTCTTCCCCGGGCGCGGACGACCTCCAGGGCGAAAAACTGGTCCTGAACATGGGGCCGTCGCATCCGGCGACTCACGGCGTGCTGCGGCTCGTACTCGAACTCGATGGCGAAATTATCACGAAAGCGACTCCCGACATCGGCTACCTGCATCGCGGCGACGAGAAGATTGCCGAGAACATGACCTATGCTCAATTCATCCCGTACACGGACCGCTTGGATTATCTGGCGCCGCTGGCCAACAACGTCGCCTATGCGCTCGCCGTCGAAAAACTGCTCGGCATCGATCGCCAGCTTCCGCCGCGGTGCCAGTACCTCCGCGTCATGTGCTGCGAGCTCGCCCGCATCTCCGCCCATTTGCTCGGGGTCGGTTGTTTTGCCATGGACTGCGGGGCGTTGACGCTGTTTCTCCTGACGTTCACGGAGCGCGAGAAGATTTACAATTTGATCGAGGCCCTGACCGGCGCCCGGTTCACCACCACCTACACCCGAATTGGCGGGCTCGCTCGCGATTTGCCGAGCGGCTGGACGGACCAGTGCCGCAAGTTCCTGAGTGAGGTTGAAATCAACTTCGACGAAACGGAAAAGCTCCTGACGCGAAACCGGATCTGGGTGGATCGAACCCAAGGCGTCGGGGTTATTCCGAAGGACGTCGCCATCGACTACGGTCTGAGCGGCCCGAATTTACGGGGGAGCGGAGTGGAGCACGATCTGCGAAAGGCCCATCCCTACTTGGTCTATGACCAGTTGGATTTCGAGGTCCCGGTCGGAGCGGCCGGTGATTGCTACGATCGCTATTTGGTCCGCATGGAAGAAATGCGCCAAAGCGTGCGGATTCTGCGGCAATGCCTCGATCAGCTCCCGGGAGGGCCGGACAACCGGTCGAAGGAACCGATCAACATTCCCGATCCCAAAATCGTATTGCCGCCGAAGGAAAAGGTGCTGACGAAGATGGAAGAGTTGATCCATCAGTTCATGCTGGTCACTCAAGGGGTCAACGCTCCGCCGGGAGAAGTCTATTTCGGGGCGGAGAATCCAAAAGGCGAGCTCGGCTTTTATATCAACAGCCGGGGCGGAGGCACGCCGCATCGCCTCAAAATCCGCGCCCCGTCGTTTGTGAATCTGAGCATCCTGCCGTATTTGCTTCCCGGCCACATGATGAGCGACACGGTAGCCATCTTGGGCTCGCTGGATTTTGTCATGGGAGAATGCGACCGGTGAAGCCCGGAAAACGTCGATTGACGAATGCCGAATGACGAAAGAAGTCCGAATGACTAAATCCGATGCCAGCGAAGGACCAGCAGCCCTTGGACATTCGCGCTTGGTCGTTTTTTCGTCATTGGGATTTCGTCCTTCGCCATTTCCGTTGAGGGGAGGGGTGGTCCTTTGAGCTTTGCCGTCCCAGCCGCGTTGGAAGCCGAAATTGACGAGCTGATCGCGCACTACCCCCAGAAACGGAGCGCGTCGCTGATGCTCTTGCACGCGGTTCAGGAGCATTTCGGGCACATCTCGAAGGACGCGATGGAGTGGATCGCCCGCAAGCTCGAGTTGCAGCCGATCAATGTCTATGAATTAGCGACGTTTTATCCGATGTTCCGGCAGGAGCCGGCCGGGAGGTATCAGATCAAAGTCTGCCGCACACTGAGCTGCGCGCTCGGCGGCGCACACAAACTTCGCGAACATTTCTGCCGAAAGCTTGGCTTGAATCCGCGCGCCCATGGCCTCCAAACGACCCCGGACGGAAAATTCTCCGTCGAATTCGTCGAATGCCTGGCCAGTTGCGGCACCGCGCCGGTCATGATGTGCAATGACGATTTCTACGAGGGTGTTAGCCAGGCGAAGGCGGATGAAATCCTCAACCGATGCCGGTAGCCGGCCTGCCGGACGTGATGCCGACGAAATCGAAACATGAAAACAAGCCTAAAAGACTGGCCAAAGGTGTACCAGCGCATCAAACACGCTCGAGGCCTCGACGAGCACGAAAAAATCCTTTACGCGCGGAGTCTGGCGGCGACGCCCGACGAACGTTGGCAGATGAACGAAACCTACCTCCGATCGTTCGGCTTATGGGGGCGTTCCGCACTGAAAAGATTCGCTTCCAACTCGTAGGCATGTCCGCCGCCGTTCTCCAAGGGGTTCCAGTGGTCACGCATGACGTGGACCTGTGGATTGATTTGCCGCCACGGCAGTACATGACACCCGTGAATCTGGCACTGCGCCAAGGAGCGAGGATGATTCGCAACACCGTTGTGGAGTTGTGCGACGGGATGTTGGTGAACTTTATCTACCAAGTGAATGGAGTGGGCAGCTTCGCGACAGAATTTCGGAAGGCGCGCTTGCTTAAGTTTCACGGATGCGACGTCCCAGTCATGCCGTTGCACTCCATTCGACAAAGCAAAGCAGCGATCATGCGTGACAAAGACGCCTTGCACATTCACTACATTGACCAAACGCTGCGCCTGGCCCAGGCGAAGGACAAACGGAAGTGAGTGAACACCGATGGAAGGGCTGCATCGTAAATCCAAAATCGCAATTGGCGGGTGGCTGCCCGACATGGATTTGAACCATGACAAACAGATCCAGAGTCTGCTGTGCTACCGTTACACCATCGGGCAAACCGCAGCGCCATGGAGCCTATGCCATTCTCATCCGCAGTCAAGTGTTCGCCGGGGGGTGCTGGCCCGCTTCTTCAAGTCCTAAATCGTAAATCGTAAATCGTAATTCAGAAATGCCTTCCGAATACCGCCTCATCCTCAAGCACGCCGATCAGCCGGGTTACACCAATGACCTCGACTGCTACCTGCGCCACGGCGGGTATGAGGTCTTGCGGAAAGCCCTATCGCTTCCGCCGAGAATTTTGTCGGATGGCAGAAAGGTCTCCGCCCAGGAACAGATTCGAGATGAAGTCATGCTGTCCGGGCTGCGCGGTCGGGGCGGCGCGGGTTTCTCTTGCGGACTGAAGTGGTCGTTCGTGGATCGCAAGAGCGGCAAGCCCGTCTATCTGATCTGTAATGCGGACGAGTCAGAACCGGGCACCTTCAAAGACAAGCAGATCATCTATAAGGACCCTCACCAACTCCTGGAAGGAACGATTCTCTCCTGTTTCGCCAACGATGTTCACCTGGCCTACATCTATATTCGAGGCGAGTTCGTCCAAGGCGCGAAGATTCTGAATCGGGCGCTCGCGGAAGCCCGGGCGAAAGAATTTCTCGGCAAAAACATTCTGGGGAGCGGGTACGATTTGGAAATCTTCGTGCATCGCGGGGCGGGAGCCTACATCTGCGGTGAGGAGACCGGCCTGATCGAATCCCTCGAGGGCAAACGCGCTTATCCACGCATCAAGCCGCCCTACTTCCCCGCGGTGCTCGGCCTTTACCTGTGCCCGACCATCGTCAACAACGTCGAAACGCTTTGCGCCGTGAAGCACATTGTGGCCATGAGCGGCGCCGAGTACGCCAAGCTCGGCACGCCCAACAACACAGGAACGCGGATTGTCAGCATCAGCGGCCACATCAAGAAACCCGGGTATTACGAAGTGGAAGTTGGCAAGGTGACGTTGGGCGAATTGATCCTCGATCCGGCTTTCGGCGGCGGTTTGCGCGAGGACCGCCAACTCAAAGCGGTCATTCCAGGCGGGTCTTCCGCGAAAGTCTTTAAGGCCGGCGAGAAGTTCAAACTCAAGCGCAGAGGACCGGACGGTCAGATGAGCACCGTGGAAGTGGGCGTTTTGGACTTGCCCTACGATTTCGATTCGGTCCAGCAGGCCGGCTCCATGTCCGGTTCCGGCGCGATCATCGTCATGGATGACACGGCCGACCTCACCGAGGCTCTCGAAAACATCGCCGAATTCTACGCCCACGAGAGCTGCGGCCAGTGCACGCCGTGCCGGGAGGGTTCGCTCTGGATGGCCAAGGCGCTCCACCGGCTCAATCACGGGCAGGGCCGGAAGCAAGACGCGGATTATTTGTTGCACATCGCTAAACACATTCAAGGCCGGACCATTTGCGCCTTTGGCGAAGCGTGCGCCTGGCCCGTTCTGAGCTTCGTCAGCAAGTTCAAAGATGAATTTCAGGCCAAAGGCGCGGCAGACGAAGCGCGGCGTTCCCGGACCCTCACCGCCGGAGCCGGTCCGGGGCCTGACCTAAGAATTGCGGCGAGTCCGGAAGTGTGAATTAGCAGGCCCAACCTGTATGAACCTGAAGAAGCCGATCCTGCTGATGAAGTTACCGATGAGTTCAGAAGTTGATAGAGTCCCCTCACCCGTCCAGCGGACACCCTCTCCCCATCGGATGGTGAGAGGGGCAGCAATTCTCATTTTGGCAACGGGCGCGGTTCGTGACCGTAAGGCGGACACTCCTGTCCGCACATTTTCGGAGGTTTTGCGGACAGGAGTG
>JACQWK010000327.1 GCA_016209525.1 Verrucomicrobiota bacterium | reverse complement strand
CCGGTTGTCGGTAGCGCAGGCGTCTCGCCTGCGAGTTCGCCGAGCGTCCCGCTCGGACGCGGCCCGGCGGCGAGACGCCGCTCGAACTCGCAGCCGAGGACGGCTGCGCTACGACGACCGACAACTTCGGGATGCACCGGAGTTGCACTCGGCCAGGCGTTCGACACTGCTGGAACTCTTGGCCTTTTGGGGCGTTCGCAGAATGCAATTCTGCGATACGGCAGATTGAAAATCTGCGCTACGAACCTGGCGGACCTTGGCCTGGAAAGAGTGACCCATTACAACTCTCGACAAAACTAGGGCGACTCCGTAACCGAACCGCCCTACCTCCTTATTTGAAGCTACACTGAGGTTTTAGGATGGATTTACAGCACGCTCAAGAGCAGGGCTTGTGCCTTCTCGACCTTGAGAATTCAAGTGACTGTTCACGCGGTCACCGCGAATGGAATGTGCGGAGGCGCCCGGAAACAGAGGAGATGGGCTGCGAATTCGCGTCGATCAGCGGTTACAGCCTGAATTGCTTCGAATTTAACTTCTGCCGACTAGTCTTCCCAGAGTCTCCCGGACGTTCGTCAGCAATTGCACGCCTTGCTGCGTCTGGTTTTTCACTCGGATCAAATCCTCGGCCTCGTTGATCGTCTGGAGGGCGGTTTCGAAAATCTTCTCGTTTTGGCTGCGGCGCATCAGGACGACCTGAAGGAGAGTCGAGATGCCCGTGATATAAAGGTTGTATCCCCTGACCTCGAAGACGTGCATGGTGGGCTTCACGAGAAATTCAACTCCGTGCCAGATGAAAAGCACGGCGCCGGTCTTCTCATTGATTTTCAGGTTCAGGATCGCCTTGGGGTCTGGCACTGTTTGCCGGACATACTGAGCTAAGTCTTGTAATGATTGAATCATGAGCCAAACTCCGCGCCGACTGCCGCAACACTGGATAAATTCACCAGCGATGTCAAACCGTTATTGTATGAGCCGATTAGGGTTCTCCATGAGAAGGTAAAGCCCATACACCAACGCCCACTCGACGATCAAGAAAGCGATGAAACTCAACGTCACGAGCCACCAATCGAGCCAGTTTCGCAACGTTCTCTTCACGGCATAAAGCAGTTCAAATGCCTTGCCGAGAATAGGAATGACCGCCAAGAGCCTCAGACATCCCTGATGCCGCAGAAAATGACTGAACCGGAGTTATGGAGTCTCGGAGTGCTGGAGTGATGAAAAAACCAATACTCCGTCACTCCACCACTCCATTCTAATCCCCCGTCTTCATCGGCCAACCCGCCGCCGCCAAGGCTTTATACCCTCCAATGAGCGAGGAAACGTTTCGATAGCCCATCTTTTGAGCCGCATCCGCCGTCAGCGCCGACCGATATCCTCCGCCACAATACATGGTGATTTCGGTCTCAGGATTGGAAAAAGTTTTCTCAAGATCGCGTTCCAGAATGCCTTTGCCCAAGTGGACAGCCTCGGCGGCGTGGCCCTTTTGCCATTCGTGATCTTCTCGGACGTCGAGCAAGACCGCTTTGGGATTGCTGGCCAACCGCACCCGCGCCTGTTCCAGCGTGATTTCCTTCACACGAGACCGGGCGTCGTTCACCAATTTGAGAAATCCGGGCGAATGTTCCATGAGGCAAGCTTAGTGGGGCTGCCGGCATGGTCAACAGGATTTGCCCGGACATAATCTTTTTGCCGTAAGGCGGACACTCCAGTCCGCACGTTCTCGACGACGCTGCGGACAAGAGTGTCCGCCTTACGGCCACGAACCGCGCCCTTCGCCAATTTTAGGATTGTTGGAATTTGCCTTGTCAGACGCTGACCGAGCAACGATGAAGAATCCGGTTATGGATGTGAAGAACTTGGAAGCAATGCCGGCATTTGTCACAAAAGACGGCTCTGAAATCCGTGAACTGCTGGCCTACCGGAATTCAGCCATTCGAAACCAGAGCCTGGCCGAGGCACGCGTCGCCGTCGGCGCGAGCACTCAAGAGCACTACCATGTGAAAGCGGAGGAAATCTATTTCATCACCGCCGGGCAGGGGCGCATGCGGATCGAAAGAGAAGAACGGGCTGTTCGGACTGGGGACGCGATTGCCATTCCTCCCGGCCAAAAACATAAAATTTGGAATACCGGCGGAGAGACCTTAAGATTGCTCTGCTGCTGCGCGCCGGCCTATGAGCATAGTGACACGATCATTACGGAAGTCAGGGCGGATTGAAGGCTGCAAACGCGAGGTGAGGCGGACCCAATTTTCGATTTACGATTTACGATTTATGATTTAGACGTGACCGCCTCGTTACCTCGGCGGCTCTGGCCCCCAGCGGCCCTGTGACGAAGTTAAATGAAACCAAAACACGTTCGACTTTTTATCAAGCCGTATTGCGGTTGGTGCCACCAGGCCGCCCATTGGCTGGACGATCGGGGGATTCAACACGACACCCTCGACGTCACCACCAATTCCTCGGCGAGACAGGAAATGATTCGGCTCTCCGGCCAGTCGCTCGCTCCGGTCATAGAGGTGGACGGCCAGGTGCTGGCGGACTTTGCCACGGATGAATTGGAGGAATTCTGGGCGCGGTTGACTGCTGCCCCGGCGCCTATAGGCAATGCCCACGGCGTCTCCGCCGATCAGCCCTCTTCATGAACCAACCCACCCCTGCCCCTTCCAAGAGGGGATCCAAGGTCTCCAGGCGTGGTCGATCAACATGGAGGATTCCCACGAATGGTGGATTCGTAGCCGCCGAGGTGACGAGGCGGACCGTGTGAAACCCGCAATCCTAAATCCGAAATTGAATCCTCGCCCCAGACTGCCGGACTGGCTGCGGATCAAGCTCCCGGCCACCGGCACTTTTTTTCAGACCAGGAATCTCCTCGCGGATTTGAAGCTGCACACGGTCTGTGAAAGCGCGAAGTGTCCAAACCACTGGGAATGCTGGAGCCGGGGAACCGCGACATTCATGATCGCGGGCGACCGCTGCACCCGCGCCTGCGGCTTCTGCGCCGTGACCACGGCGAAGCCGCTGCCTCTCGAAGCCGACGAACCGCAGCGCGTAGCCGAGGCCGTGCGCCGCATGAACCTCCGGCACGTCGTCATTACGGCCGTGGCTCGGGATGACCTGCCCGATGGTGGGGCGGGGCATTTCCACCAAACCATTGAAACGGTGCGAGCCGTTTCGCCAAGCACGGTGATTGAAGTGCTCGTGCCCGATTTTCTGGATCGCGACAACTCCATCGACACCGTTCTGTCGGCCCGTCCGGATATCTTCAATCACAACCTTGAGACTGTCCGGAGGCTCACGCCCCGAGTCCGGTTTCGGGCGACCTACGACCGGTCACTCAGTGTTCTCGGCAAAGTCAAACAGAAGAGCGAAGGAAGGATCACCACGAAGTCCGGGCTCATGCTTGGACTGGGTGAGAAGGACGACGAGGTGATGATGGCGCTGGCGGATCTGCGCGCGGTCGGGTGCGATATTCTGACTCTGGGCCAATATCTCCAACCGACTCTTCGGCATCTCCCCGTGGCGGAGTTCATCGCTCCCGCGCAATTCGAGGAGTATCGGCGGAGCGCCCAGCGGTTGGGTTTCGTGCATGTTGCCAGCGGCCCGATGGTTCGGAGTTCCTATCATGCGGATGAGTTTTCGCCGGTCGAACTTGGATGAAGGCACGATCCGAAAGGCCGGTGGGTTTCCTGGAGCCTCCGGCGCGAAGTTCCGTGTCAAATTGGACGGCGTGCCGTTCTCCCTCACCCCGGCCCTCTCCCGCTGGGAGAGGGCCGGGGGGAGGGAGAATCGTCGTCATATCCAAACGGCTCCGCTTTGTCCGGCGCTCTCACCCTGCCTATGAACCTAAAACGTCCAGAAAGCAGGCTGGAAGCCTGCCCTACGTTGATGCAACGTCGGCGCATCCTGAAGATGTTCGCCGTGACAACGGCGTATTCGAAACTTCTCCAAACGGATTGGTTCGGAACTCTCCTGGCCGAAGTTGCGGTGCGGCCGAGACCCGCCGTTGGGATTCTACGATTGAACCTTGGCGACTTCCCCGCGTTGCGGAACGATTTCGGATCGGTGCGAATTGGGACAAGCCGCTTGTCGGCAAACGTCCCGCTAGGACTCTTTTATCCCATTGTGATCAACCGCGCTCCGGGCAACCAGTTTTTCGCCTTGAATTCCGAATGCACGCACGCGGGTTGCGCCGTGCCAGCCTTCAATCGATCGTCCAACTCCAGCGCCTGCCCATGCCACGGATCGCGGTTCGGCATCGACGGGCGGGTCATTAACGGCCCGGCCTCTTTCCCGCTGCAGCAATACAAAGTCGGCTTCGATGCCGCCGGCACGCTGACCATTGAGATTCCCGATTGGCCGCATGAAGTGGTTGGATCGAGGGTCGAAGGCAGTGGCGCCTTGAAACCAAGATTCCGGCTCAAGTTCCTTGCCTTCGCCAATCTTGAATTCGAGGTCCTGTTCCGAGCGTCGCTGGCCGCTGGATGGAATCCAATTCCGTTCTCGCTCACTCCGGACGGACCGGCCGACCGGACGGTTTTCGCTGGCAATGACGATTTCACCGAAGTTTACGTCGAGCGCGCAACCGATGTCGGCTTTTACGCCGTGGCGATTCGGATAGAGCAGGTTTAGCGCTACCGCGACACTGACCTCCGATTCAAGCGGAGCGCGGCGTTTACCTGGACGTTGCACACAAGTCGTGAAGGTTTTCTCGAGAATCCCAAAGGGATTCCGCAACAAAGCCCAGGGTTGCGAGGAACGAGCTACCCTGGGAAAATCCGGCCAAATGAATCTCAACCCCAACGGGGTTGCGCTCATAAATCGCAGCCAAGCCACAACCC
The DNA here is from genome assembly GCA_016209525.1 of Verrucomicrobiota bacterium. Classification (GTDB taxonomy): domain Bacteria; phylum Verrucomicrobiota; class Verrucomicrobiia; order Limisphaerales; family SIBE01; genus VHCZ01. The sequence goes on along the minus strand of JACQWK010000327.1, from coordinate 3,832 downwards.
CTTCAGGGTTGAGAGCCTTGTATGGCCTCCCACCCAGGGTAGGCGCGTCGCGCCAACCCTGGGCTGGAGGGCGGAATCCCTTCGGGATTCTCGGATTTTGTCGTCTTGAGATCTGTGTGAAGTTGAGCTCGAGGCGGCGCTCCGAGTTTCAGAAGTGTCGTTGTCGTGTTAGAACGTTTTTCTATGCTGCGGCAAAGCATCCACGAACTCCAGGTGGCGACGCGCGGACGCGGCTTCTATGAGATCACGCGAGAGGTCGCGGCGTTGGTGCAGCGCTCGGGGCTGAAATCCGGTCTGGCGACCTTGCACCTGCTCCACACCTCGGCGTCGTTGTTGATCCAAGAAAACGCGGACCCGGAAGTGCGGCGAGACTTGGAACGGTTTTTTTCGCGCCTGGCACCGGACGGCGACTCGCTTTTTCGCCATACCACCGAAGGCGACGACGACATGCCCGCCCACATTCGGACGGCTCTGACTACGGTCAACGTCGGCATCCCGATCGCCTCCGGCAGCATGACGTTGGGAACCTGGCAAGGGATCTACGTTTGGGAACATCGGACTCACGCGCACACGCGGAGGCTCATCGTGCATCTGCTGGGGGAATAAGCTGGCCAAACGAAAAATCGACTGCCAGGCTGCAAAACTCAGAAACGAGTTCATATGTTGAAGGCACGGAAAACCGAACTGCTTTGCGGGAAGTCTCCCGCGAGCTTAGCGCGGCACAGCGGCAACCAAACGGAGTGGGGCGAGACTCCTGTCGAGCCGTGGCATTATTTCGGACAGCGAAGTCAGGGCTCGACGGGAGTCTCGCCCCAACCAACTTGCACGCAGGCCGCGAAGAAGTTCAAAGAAAGCAGTACGAGCCTGTTCTCTGTTATGCCGCGTTCTCCCTCACCCTCATGATGAATCTATTCGTCCTGTTCCTTGTCCTCGCGCTCCGCACTCAGGCCGACTCGGCGACGAACCGATTCGGTTTTGCCGGGAAGGAAATTTACCCCATCGATTATGGCATCAGTCACCTGCAAGCGGCGGATTTCGACGGGGACGGCCTGCAGGATCTAATCGTCGTCAACAACCTCCGATCCAAGCTTACCATCCTTTACAACCAGACAGGCAAAACGAACCTCGCCTCCAGACCTGAACCGCAGACCAAACGCGAACTGAACCAACTGCCGCCCGACGCTCGCTTCCGCATCGAGTCCATCGCCTCGGAAAAGCGCATCTCCTCCTTCACGGCGGCGGATTTCAACGGAGATCGCCGCCCTGACCTCGCTTATTACGGCGAGCCCAAAGAATTGGTCCTCCAATTGAACCAAGGCACCAATGGCTGGAGCGCGCCGAAGCGCTGGCCGATCGAAGACGGGTTGCTCAACCAAAACGCGCTGGTGCACGGCGACCTCAACGGTGATGGTCGAACCGACCTGCTGTTGCTGGCGGAAAACCATGTCTATTGGCTCGCGCAAACGGCGGATCATTCGCTGGCCGAACCGGAGAAAACTCCCTACTCCGGGGCAGTTCTGGCCGCCCAGGTGTTGGATATTCAAGGCGACGGCCGCGAGGATCTCATGCTCGTCAATTGGGACAGCCCCAATCCGTTCCGCTTTCGATTGCAGAACAGCGCCGGACGGCTCGGTCCGGAAATCCACTTTACTCTGCCGCCGATCCGCTCCTATTGGGCGGACGATTTGGACGGCGATCACAAGACCGAAGTCATCACCATCGCCCAGAAATCAGGCCGGGCTCAGATTTCGCATTTCACCCAAAAAAACGCGGAAGTGCTGGCCGGGGATTGGAGGCAAGGCCAATTCAACGTTTTGCCCTTGCATAAAACGACCAAAGCCAAACGCGGCATCGTCTGGGCGGACCTCAACGGCGATCAAGCTTCCGATCTCTTGGTTGCAGAGCCGGACAGCGGACAACTAACGGTCTATTTGCAGCAAACCGACGGCACGCTCGGCTCGGCGCAGACATTCCCGACGCTCACTGGCATCAGCGAGGTTGCAGTCGCCGACTGGGATGACGATGGCCAGCCGGAAATCTTCGTGCTCAGCACGGACGAACGGCAAATCGGCTGGATGCGCTTTGATCGCAACGGACGAATGCCATTTCCAAAAACGCTGCCAAATCCAGGCCGCCCCTTGGCCATGGACGCGGGCGCCCTCAAGCCGGATGAGAAACCGTCCTTGGTGGTGATCGCGGATTTGGACGGCAAGCGGGAGCTTCAGATCCTGAGCGCGGACGGCAAAGTCCGGCGGAAAGCTTTGAACGCAACTTTCAAGTCGAATCCACGGTCGGTCTCTCTCCACGACGTGAACCAAGACGGGCGCGCGGATGTTGTCGTGTTGATTCCTTATGAGAAAATCAAAGTCCTGTTGCAGGCCCCGGAAACGGATTTTCAGGAAAAAGATGTGGCCGCTCCCGGGGGGAGCGTGGAACTTCCGTGGGTGAGCGCGGCCGATGTCGATGGCGATGGGAAAGCCGAACTGCTCCTGGCGCAAAGGAACTTTTTACGGGCGGTTGTGTTGGAGAGGCCGCCGAGCGACCCGGAACACTCCAAGACGGACGAATGGTCTTTCACCGTTAAGGAACAAATTAACGGTGCGGGCTCCAACTCGCGAATTGTCGCGGCGGCAGCCCTGCGCAACGGGACCAACAACATCGCTTCGATCCTCCTGCTGGATGCAGAACGGAAGTCCCTCACTTTGTGCGAACGAGACCGCGCTGGCGTGTGGCAGGTGGCGCGGAATGTCTTGCTGCCTTTGAGCGATTTCCAGAGCCTCCAGGCCGTGGCTGTGGGAGAAGCCCGACCCAACAGCATTGCCTTTCTGGGCTTGAACCTCGCCGGTTGGATTTCATTTCGCGGCGACGTGTGGGAGTTCACGGAACTGGATGGCTACGAATCGCCCATCAAAGACGCCGTCCTCCACGATGTCGTCTCCGGTGACCTCAACAACGACGGCCGCAAAGATCTGGTCTTCTTGGAAGTGGGCAAGAGTTACCTCGACGTGGTCACTTACGAGCCGCCGCATCAACTCGTCCCGGCCAACCGCTGGCAGGTATTCGAGGAACGCACCTTCCGCAGCCGCCGGACTGAATCGGCTGAACCGCGCGAGGCCCTGGTCGCCGATTTCAACAACGACGGGAAAAACGATCTGGCCGTCGTGGTGCACGACCGGATCATTGTCTATCCACAGGATTGACTGGCAGATTTCCGAGCGCACCGGAGAACTCAAGATGGCCCGGATTCTCCTGATCGATGATGACGTCGAATTGACCCGGTTCCTGAAGCTTGCGCTGACGGAGTGCGGCCATTAGGTCGAAAGCCTCAAAACCGCGGATCCCGCGCGCCAATTGTTGGCGACGAGCCGATTCGACCTGGTTCTGCTCGACAACCGGATGCCCGGTATTTCGGGAATCGAATTCCTGGGTGTAGTCGGAAAGATCGAGGACTTCTGGCTGACGGTGGTGAAACTGCCGGCTGGCTGAGTTGGCGACAGCCGAAAGGGATGACTTGTAATCGGTCGGTCCTGCCCGGCCATGGATCGGCAATTCCGTAGCGCAGATTTTCAATCTGCCGTATCGCCGTGTTGCACTCGGCTGGGCGCTCGAGACTTAGGGAGTGGTTGGCAATTCGAGGCGTCCGCATAATGCAATTCTGGGATACGGCGGATTGAAAATCTGCGCTACGCCCGGCAGACTTGGGCCTTACCAGGGCGAATGCATCGCGGAGCGCATCTGTCTGATCAATAGGATGTAATCACTTTTTGCGGGACAAACGGTCCGGAACTTTTTAGGCTCGCGGGATGAGCGAAAAGTTTCGATTGCCAAATGG
>JACQWK010000326.1 GCA_016209525.1 Verrucomicrobiota bacterium | reverse complement strand
GGCGAGACGCCTGCGCTACCGACAACCGGTGGATGCACTGCAGCGCATGCGGAATGCAATTCCGCGATACAGCAGATTGAAAATCTGCGCTACGCTAAACGCGTACCTCAGCAAGTCCAGAATGTTTCCGGAGTGGCGAGAAACAAAAAAGCCCCGCCGGCATTCGGCGGGGCTTTCGAGATTCTGATGATCTTATTGACCGGGCGCTGCGTACGCTTTGACAGTATCCCCAATCTGTCGAGCGGACTGATCGAGCTGTTGCTGGATCTTTGCTGGGTCGTCGGTGGTCTTTGCGATTTCGGAAACCTTCTTCACTTCTTCCACGAGCGAGTCAATCGCGGCCTTCAGCGCCGAAGGGTTCGCAGCGGAAGTCGGGTTGGTTGTCAAGGCTACAGTTTGAGTTTGGATGAAGGTGTCGATCGCCTTCTTCTCGGCCGCGGTCGAGCTAGTGTCCGAATAGGCTGTCTTGCTCGCTTGGAGCAAAGTCGCTGCTAGACTCGATAGTGTGGTTGTGGTTATCGCTCCTCCCGTCGGCGTGCTGAGAATCTTATCAACGTTGTTCTTAATATTGTTTAGGGCATCATCCTGCTCCTGTCTGGTTAATCCGGAAGTCGCATTTATGATCGAATTGCCCAATCTGGCACTGTCAGAAAGGAGTTTTGCCGTCTCGCGGGTAGGTAAACGATTACGAGTGGAACTGGCTTCAATGTCGATGGTGAGACGAGTCAGGGCAAGAGGCCGAGTAAAGAGACTTACGGTTCGAGTGGGGATCGGTGGAAGACGAAAATCCAGGATGGGAATTGGCCGAATGAACTTTCGCACAGGCAGACTGGCACTGGAACGGGTATTTCGCGCGATGGAACTGACGATAGCCAACGTGGCGTCACCCTCGATAGCGGGCTTGGAACTTGGAACCCCCGCCATAACTGCCTCGGTTACTTTGTCGGACATTTCAGGGACCACTCCAACGACTCGTCGCGTGACGCTCAAAGCAGCATTGGGTGCGGCTTTCGACACACCGACCGCAATCTCGGAAGCCTGTTCCGGCGCATAGCTCGCGGCGATTCGCGCTATTTCCTGAGCTTGTGCGGGGCAAAGTTCCGCCGCCAGCGTCGCGATCACAGTGCTTGTTTCGGGGGCAACCTCGGCAATTGCTTCAACCAAGCTGGCGGCCAGCGTCGGCTTCGTCGAAAGAATAGCTCGCGTTACTGTCGCGGCTACTTCCAACCGATCCGCGTCGTTGGCTTTCTGAACGATGTCAGCCGCTTTTGGCACCAACTCCAGCACCGGAACCTCCGCCATTAGCTGCTGGATAGCCTTGGTTTTGGCTTCAGGTAGCGCGTTCGCAGGTGCAATTCCGAAACTCAAAAGAGCCGCCAACAAAGCAGCTAACTTCAGGTGATTTCGTTTCATATGTTCAGTTACTAAGTACGTTTGTTCCCCGTTCAATGTGCCTGATTCCTACCGACTTTGAGTCGCTAAGTCAACCCTTTTTTACGATTTTTCCGTGAACCGGCGCACCTGTAACCGGCCTTGCTTCCTGCCCGTCATTAGCCTTATCTTTCTTGCGCACCTTTTTATGAGTGAAACTATTGCGTCGGCACAGACCCAAGTCAGCCGCTCACTGGCCGAGACGCCAAAAGCGCGCCTAAGAACCAGCCAGCATAGATCGTCTTGGCCCAAGTGGGTATTCGCCTTAACCCTGTTGGTCGGCGCCGGTGGCGGGAGCTATTGGTACGTTAAACGCAGCGGCACGAAACCTCCCGAATATCGCACCGCGAAGATTTCGCGCGGCGATGTGACCCAGAGTGTGACCGCCAACGGCCAACTGACGCCTGTGAAAAACGTCCAAGTGGGCAGCCAGATTTCGGGCACAATCATCGAAATCAACGCGGATTTTAATTCAAAAGTAAAAGAGGGCGAACTGATTGCCAGGATCGATCCCGCCACCTACGAGCGGAATCTCTCGCAGGCAGACGCCGAACTTGCGAATGCAACCGCCGGTCTTGAACTTGCCCAATTGAATTTCAAGAGGGCCAAGGAGCTGTTTGTGAACAAGCTCATTTCCGAGTCCGACTACAACCAAGCCGAAGTCAGCCTTCATCAGGCCGAGGCGATTGTAAAAATGCGTCAAGCCAACGTCGAGCGCGCCAAGGTTGACCTGGAACGGACGAGAATTCTGGCTCCCATTAACGGGATTGTGATTTCTCGCAACATAGAGGTCGGCCAAACCGTGGCCGCGAGTTTCAACACACCGACATTGTTTCTCATCGCGAATGACTTGGCCAAGATGCAGATCGAAGCCGCCGTTTCGGAGGCGGATGTCGGGGGCGTGGAGGACGGGCAGCCTGTTAACTTCACCGTCGAGGCCTACACGCGCCAATTCAAAGGCCAAGTGAGACAAGTCCGCTTCGCTCCGGTCACTAACCAGAACGTCGTCACGTACACCGCCATCGTCGAGGTGGACAATCCCGACCTCAAACTCCGACCGGGCATGACGGCGACGGCCTCCATCATCACGGCGCAGAAAAAAGACGTTCTGCGCATCCCGAATGCCGCCTTCCGCTTCCGGCCGACAGACGCGACTCCGGCGAAAAGTGTGGTCAGCCCGCTGACCGGCACCGGCGGCGGGACGAACGTAGCGACCAACGTGGTCGTTGCGACAGTTGCTACCAGCGGGCCTTTCGCCGGTTTGCCGGAGCCACCCTGGACGGGTGGCGGTGAACGACGCCGCCCTTCGCAAGAGGAACGAGAAAAATACGAGGCGTCGCTGACGCCGGAACAGCGGGACCAATATCGCCAGAGAATGGATCAGATGCGGGCCCGCTTCGCGCAGGGTGGTGGCGGTGGTGGAGCCGGCGGCGGCTTCGGTGGCGGTGGCGGTTTTGGAGGCGGCGCGTTTGGCGGCATGGGAGGAAGCCCGTCCCAGGCCGCGCAGGAAGGGCCCCGCATCCAAACGGTCTATCTCTTGGCGAAGGAGAGTTCGCCGAACGGCCAGGAAAAGGAAACGCTCAAACCCGTGACGATCAAGACCGGCATCACCGACGGCTCGAACACCGAGGTTCTCGAAGGCCTGAAGGAAGGCGATATTGCGGTGACGGGCGTGGCAACTCCCGAAACCACTGTCGGCGCCATGCGTCCTCCATTTGGCGGTCCATTTGGCGGATCGCGCCGTTTCTGATTACACGCGGCTATCGCCAGTGTTGATCATCTTGCACGACCGCCGCTTTAATTTCGGCCCATGCATGCCGTTGTAAAACTCGAAGATTTCCGCAAGACATACTACGCCGGGGAAGTTGAGGTGCCCGCCGTGCGCGGCGTGTCTCTGGAAATCCGCCAGGGCGAATTCGTCGCCATCATGGGCGCCAGCGGCTCAGGGAAATCGACCATGATGAACACCATCGGCTGCCTGGACCGCCCCACCCATGGGCGCTATTTCCTGGATGGTGTGGATGTGGGCGAACTGGAGCGCGACGAGTTGGCGGATTTGCGGAACGAGAAGATTGGATTCGTCTTCCAAGGTTTCAATTTGCTCTCCCGAACCTCCGCCCTGGAGAACGTTGAATTGCCAATGCTTTACGCCCGGAGGGGGGTGCGCGGACGGGAACAACTCGAACGTGCCATGCAAGCGCTGGATCTCGTCGGGTTGAGCGACCGCGCCGACCACCATCCCAACCAGCTTTCCGGCGGCCAACAACAGCGTGTCGCCATCGCCCGCGCCCTTGTGAACCAGCCGAAGTTGCTTTTGGCGGACGAACCTACTGGCAATCTCGACAGCCGCACGAGCATCGAGATCATGGGAGTTTTTCAAAATCTGAACGATCAAGCCATGACCATCGTGATGGTCACCCACGAACTTGACATCGCGCGGTACGCAAAACGCAACGTCATCATGCGCGATGGCCGGATCGTGAACGACCTGCCGGTCACCGAGAGGCTGGCCGCAGGCCACGAACTGCAACGCTTGGAACGGGAGCAAAAAGATGTTCAACTGGTTTCGTAAAATGACGAAGTTCAGACTCTCAGGCCGCTTTGACTTCGGACTCCTCTTAGCCGGATTCGGCGTTCATGCGTTCCTTCGTCATCCGTCATTTGAACTTCGTTATTCATTCGTCATTCGTCATTCGTCATTCGTCATTTCCCCATGATCATCCTCGCTACTTTCAAGATTGCCCTCCGCGCTTTGCGCCGCAACACCCTGCGCACTCTCTTGACGATGCTCGGGATCATCATTGGGGTCGGTGCGGTCATCGCGGTCGTCAGCATCGGCAGCGGCGCGAAGGCGCAGGTCGAAGCGCAGATTGCGAGCATGGGCCAGAACGTCATCATGATCCTCTCGGGCAATGTCTCGCGGGGAGGTTTCAGGATGGGATTCGGGACGGCAGGAACTCTGACGCGGGAAGATTTCGAGGCGATTCGCAAGGAACTACCGGACATCAGCGGCATCAGTCCGGAAGTCTGGGCCTCCGCTCAAATCGCGGTGGGCAACCAGAATACCTCCACTTCTGTTCGGGGAGTCGGCGTGGATTACCTGGACATCCGATCCTGGCGATTGACGAGCGGCGCGAACTTCACGGAAGCAGACGTGCGCAACGGCAGCAAAGTGGCGCTGATCGGCAAAACGACGGCGGACTTGTTGTTTGGCGACGAAGACCCCGTCGGCAAAATCATCCGAATCAAGAACGCTCCATTCACCATTGTCGGGCTTTTGGCGGCCAAAGGAATGAGCGGGCCGGGCTACGACCAAGACGACATCATTTTCGTGCCCTACACGAGCGCGATGACACGGTTGGTTGGACCTGGACAGACGACTTTTCGGTCGCTCACTGCCCAAGCCGCCACCGCCAAGCTGGTGCCGACCGTGCAAAACGAGATCACCAATCTGTTGCGTCAACGCCATCGCATCGGCCCCGAACGAGAGGATGATTTCCTGGTGCGGACTCAACAGGAAATCTCCGAGATGGCGACCGCAACCTCGAAGATCATGACTTGGCTGCTCGGCTCGGTCGCCGCCGTCTCCTTGCTGGTGGGCGGCATCGGCATCATGAACATCATGCTGGTCAGCGTGACCGAACGAACGCGCGAAATTGGCATTCGGATGGCCGTCGGGGCGCGGGGGCGGGACATTCTTCTGCAGTTCCTAACCGAGGCCGTCGTGTTGAGCGTGCTGGGCGGCTGCCTGGGGATTTTCATCGGCGTGCTCAGTTCGCGCGTCTTGCCGCGAGTGTTAAGCTCGCTCGGAGTGGTCACACTGGTGTCGCCGACTTCGATTGTCGTCGCGTTTCTCTTCAGCGCCGTGATCGGCATCTTTTTTGGTTTTTATCCGGCGCGCAAGGCCTCCCAGCTCGATCCCATTGAATCCTTGCGCTACGAATAATTCGAATCTGCAGTCAAGATGAGAGTAATCGATGTGAATGCGTTTTTTCAATTACCCCTCACCCCATCCTTCTCCCCATCGGATGGGGAGGGATGGGGTGAGGGGTATTCGTCTCATCTTGAAAGCAAATTAGAATAACACGCTTGTCCATGGGACATGAAGCGATCCAATGTCCGAGCCTCTTCACGGAGTTGATCGGCATTAAAGCCACTCCGAGCCCGGTCGAGCCGGCGCTGGATGTCCCTGCTTGCCTCAGGCGTGTGCGCGATGGCGAGGAGGATGCCGCTCGGCTCCTCTTGAGCCATCTGTACCCGCTGGTGATGAAGCTCGTCCGGGCTCACTTGCCGCGGCGAACCAGCGAAGAAGATCTGGCTCAGACGGTTTTCATGAAAGTCTTCAAATACTTGGATCAGTATTCGGGTCGCGTGCCGTTGGAACATTGGGTCTCTCGGATCACCATCAACACTTGTTTGAATGAGCTGCGAGTGGAGCGGGTTCGCCCCGAACTGCGTTGGTCGGACCTCAGTGAGGATGAGAGCCGCGTGCTCGATCAATTGGCGTCCACGGCCTCGCAGTTGGATCCCACGGAACGGATCGCTTCGCAGGATCTCATCCACAAGCTCATGGAGAGGCTCACTCCGGCCAACCGCCTGCTGATCCACCTGCTCCACCTCGAAGAACGCTCCGTCGATGAGGTTAAGCAACTCACAGGCTGGAACCGTTCGCTCATAAAAGTGAGGGCCTTTCGCGCTCGTCAGAAAATGAAAAAACATCTGGAAAAGCTTTTGGAAGGAGAAGACCTATGAAGGCCACAGATCATTTGTTGAGGCGGCTCTTCCGGGCCGCGGCGAGAGCCCCGCGACGCGAACAGGACGGGCCGCCGTCTGCGATGGAAGCGCGCATCCTCGCGGCATGGCGGTCAACGCTCGGGTCTGATGAAGGCGATGGAGTGCTGCGGTTCCTGCAGATCGGTTTGGTGTTCGCCTCCGCGCTCACGCTGGTCATCATCGCGCTGAGCCTCCACAACCTGGCCAAACAGCCGGCGAACGAAGTGGCCATGCCTAACGCGGTCCTGAATCTGGCCCTCTTGGATTAATTATGCTCGCGAAGAAAACCGTGGCGCTCTACTTGTCGGCCGTTTTCATCGCCGGCCTCCTGGCAGGCCTCGCGGTCGGCTTTAGTTTCGGACACTGGAAAACCTTCGCTTGGCCTCGATCCAAAGACGTGGCCACCCACATGTGCGATCGCCTGAGGTCAAAGCTTGGCCTGACTCCCGAGCAGGTCAAAAGCATTGAACCGCTCTTGAGCGAAGCGGCGGCGGAACTGCAAGCCATCCAAGCGTCCACGGCGGAGCGCGTCACTGAAGTCTTCCGGAAGTTGAACGAGCGCCAGAAAAAATTCCTGACATCTGAACAACAGGCGTTGCTCGACGAAATGGAGCGGGAACGCCAGCAAATCTTTCACGACACCTTTAAGCTCAAAACGGGACCGCCCCCTCCTCAGAGCGTCAGGTAAGCCAGCTTCAGAACTCCTGATTCGGAGGAATTCTATCGACCCCGACAGGCCGACCCGCGTACATGAAATTTGTTCCGTACGGAACAAATTTCATGTACGCCATTCAAGTCTGGGATCAATCCATTTCCATGGCCGTTAGCAGTCCAAGGCAAGGGATCAGCATCTCTGAGCTTAGGTGAGGCCGTCGCGTCTTCTGCAATTCCTCCCATGAACTCACCTGAACGCTCAACGTTCAATGTCCAACTTTCAACTTCCAACGAGTGCGGCCTTTGAACGTTGAGCGTTGAATGTCGAATGTCTCGCTTATTCTCCGCCGACGAACTTGGGCTGGGCGAGGAATTCCACGAAACGACTCCGTTGCACGGCGAGCGTCAAGCGCACCGTCCGTGCGCCGTCAACGGGCTTCAGAAACACGGCCTGTTCGCGCGCATCCTGATTTCCGTGCCGAACGACCGGCGCCTCCCTTCCGTCCTGATCCAAGGCCTTGACGACAGTGAGACGGCGTCCACGGAGGTCCGGATCGATCCTTAATGCGAGCGAATAGACCCGGTTTCTGTCCTCTCCCCACCATCTTGCGATCCACCGAAAATTGCCTGCGTGTTCCGCGTTGGGACTCGCCAAGGCCACGAGATTCACCCTCAACCCATCGTGCTCCCAGAAATTGGTGAGAGCGGCAATCGAGCCCAACGGCGGCAAATCGATCGGAATTTCCCACAATTGATCCGGACTGAATCCACCCTTGCGGGCGACTTCGACGTTGAGTTTATAGGCTCGTTCTCCAGGCCAAAGGGCGCCGAAGAACTCCACTGTGGCATTCGTCGTCCAGTTGAAATCCTGCTGGACAAAATCCAAATATGGAAACCAGCGATTGCCTGTCGCATCCGAAAGAATCAGCTTCTGGACCCGCCAATCATGCGTAGGGCGTCCATCTTCGGCGAATCCCAAGACCACGCGTGTCTTCCGCGCCGCGCTCGATTCGTCCCCCAGACCCCGCCGACCTGACACGCGGGCGCCGCTCTGGAATTCTCCCAACGTCACGGCGAGGTTGCCGTCGCCTTTGCTGATGGGCCACGACTCCGGAGTCCATTGGTCGTAATTGGCAAAAACTGGGTTGGGCACCCGAAAGTCGGCCACGTTCGTCCAGCTTCCGTCACCTTTTTCCGCCAGAAAGTGGAGGCTGATCGTACGGTTGCGCCGGGGGAAAGCTGAAACGCGCCAGCCTTGGACAGTCTCGTCTGGCTGGCCAAGCGTGCCCGCACCCCAAGCCGCATCGAAGACGTTCCCTTGGTCGTCCGACACGCGCAAGCGCCCGGCAGCCAAACCTCGATTTTGCGCCGGGTGCCGATGGACCGTGATCGCAATGAGGTTGGTGTTGCCAACGCTGCCAAAGCCTAAGCTCCCGCTCGTAATCCGAAAATAACTGCGAAGAAACCCGGGCAAAACTGGACCGAAAAGCCGCAGAATCCTTCCCCCGCTGCGGTGGGAATAACTGTAATTTGTCGCGGCCAGCGCCACTTCGCGAAGCGAGAGAGTTGAACCGTCCGGCAACTTCCGCACTCGCCCAACGTCGCTCCGATCGACATTCAGGACGGCCACAATCACGGCCACGAGCAGCAGACTGCACACGAAGAGGCCGATGACGGCGCGTGTCGTTCGGTTTTTCCGGGCGCTCACAAGCCCAATTACCGGTCCAGATTGAACGGATTCGCAAGCGCAAATCATCACACTTGATTTGCTTAAAGAATACGTGAACCGGCGGCAAGGCCTCTCGACGCATCTTCATTACCGGGCAAGCTGAATCTCTCGCTCGCTGTGTTAGGTGAGTCTTGCACGGGATTGGACCGCGTCTTTCGTAGCGCAGATTTTCAATCTGCTGTATCGCCGAGTTGCACTCGGCCACGTGCCGAATATGGCGGGAACGCCTGGCCATTCGGGGCATTCGCAGAATGCAATTCTGCGATACGGCAGATTGAAAATCTGCGCTACGCGCGTCGAGTCTGAGGTCTTACCGCCCGCTCGTCGCGAAAAATCCGAGTTTGACCTTGCCGTTCTGACCTGTTGTTCTTTGGCCCGAACCCTCTGAGCCATGCCCGAAGAAACCACCGCTAAACACGCTCCCTGGTACTCCGGCGTCACGCGCTACCAATGGCTGGTGCTCGCGATTGCCTCTGCCGGTTGGGCCTTTGACACCTTCGAAGGCCAGCTCTTCAACATCACGCGCAACCAACTTCTCGCGGATATCCTGGGAGTCAGCGGCGCCGATGCCGCGATCAAGAAATACGGCGATGCGTTTCTTGGCATTTTTTTGATCGGAGGAACGACCGGTGGACTGCTCTTCGGATCTTTGGCAGACCGCTTCGGCCGCCGGCCCACGATGATCGTGACAATCCTGATGTATTCCATTTTCTCGGGACTTACTTTTTTCGCGCAATCGTTGTGGCAAGTGGCCGTCCTGCGTTTTCTCGTTGCGATGGGCGTCGGAGGCGAATGGGCCGTCGCCGCGAGCTTGGTGGCGGAAGTCTTTCCCAAGACGGCCCGAGCGCATGCTTCGGGAATCTTCCATGCCACGAGCGTTCTCGGCACTTGGATGGCGGCGCTGGCGGGTTTGGCGGTCGGAGCGCAATGGCGCTACGCCTATGTGATCGGCGTGCTTCCGGCGTTATTGGTGCTTTGGGTCAGAGCGAGCGTCAAAGAATCGGAAAGCTGGAGTGGCAAGGCCGCGAGTCGCGAACAAATCCGGCTCGGCAGCTTCAAGGAATTGCTCCTGCATCCGCAGTGGGGGCCGCGCGCAATGCTCGGTATGCTCCTGGCCGCAGTCGGCCTTGCGACATTCTGGGGTGTGACCGTCGCCGGACAGGACCTGGCGAAACAGCTTATGTTGAACGCAGAAACGCCGGCCGCTGAGGCGACCGAGCGAGCGAAATTCGCCTATGGAATCGTCGAGACCGCCGGCGGCGGTTTGGGTTTGCTCGCGTTTGGGCCCATCTGTGTCCGACTAGGGCGCAAGCGAACTTTTGCCCTCACGCATCTGGCCGCGCTGGTCATTGTGCCGCTCACCTGTTACGTGCCCCAAACCTACGAGCAACTGCTGCTGTGGCTTCCCGTGTTCGGTTTTTTGACCCTGAGCATGCACGCCGGTTATGCGATCTATTTTCCGGAACTTTTCCCGACGCACTTGCGGGCCACGGGCACGGGCTTCTGCTTCAACGGCGGACGCATTCTGGCGGCGCCGATGCTTTGGTTCTCAGGCTGGCTCAAGGCTCAGCCGGGGATGGACCTTCGGCTGGCCATCACGCTGCTTGGTTTGCTGTTCAGCTTGGGATTGATCATCATTCTCTTTCTCCCGGAAACAAGAGAGCAACCGTTGCCGGAGTGAAACGCCACCGCTTCAGTGAAAACCGAGGCATCTATTCAGGGGTTAACCGCGAACCGACGCGAATCGGAAGCACCATCTCCGATGGCGGCGAATTTCCACACGTTCCATTCGCGTGGATTGGCGTTCATTCGCGGTTGACTTGAACAGCCACAAATTCGGATTGGGAATGACAGATGAGAAATCGCGGAGGGTCCGCTCTCCCCCTTGAGGGCCGGTCACTTGACCTTGCTCACCGGTTGGTCGGGATGGGCCGGGTTGGGGATGACACGATTTCTGGCGCAGTCCACCAACAGATCCGTTTTTTCAAGAATGGTTTGACCGATGAGGACTTCGTCTCCAAGCACGAGCGCGTCGTCGAACGTGTCGCGGTCAAGCACCTCGAAGCGGATGGGTTCGGTGAAACCGACGACATCTTTCCGGCCGTCCGCGCACTCTGCCACGCGTTCTCCGACCAGCTCGATTCCCAATTGCAGCCGGACGTGGGACGGAATGACCGACCGCACTGCACCGGTGTCCACCAATGCCACGGTCTCGTATGTTCGGATTTGCTCCGGCTTGAGCAGTCCACGCCGGACGAGACCCTCGTCAGTGGCGTTAAACAATCTCACTTTGACTCGAACCTCACCCATAGCTTTATCCTCGCTATATTCGGCATTATTCATGTCAGATCCAGCCGTGTTTGTCCAAAAAGAAATGCCTTTCAGGGCTATTTCTGCAAATGAGCCTTCACTTCGGCGTTGCCGGCGCGTGCGGCGCTGCCCAGGAGGCGTTCTTTCGTCTCTGGAGTGGAGTCGAACTTCAGAATGCGTTGCGCGAACGCCTTGGCTTCGTCCGTTTTGCCTGTGCCCGCCAGGGCCTCGAAATATGTGGTGCCCGTTGTGACGAGCCGTCGGCGTTGGATCCGCTGAATCTGCTCGCTCATTGCTTGGGGAGTGCCGGCTCGTTTATTCAGCCTTTCGAGAGCCCCCAGTTCGCGGTCGAGCACCTCGTCCGGCTTGAACCCGGATAAAATGTCTTCGTACCTCTTCTTCTCCAGCAACTGGTCCAAAACGAGCGTGACGAGGAAAGCCCGCCTCAAAGGGTCCTTCGGCAAACGATCGAGCAATTCGAGATTCTTCTCCGGCAGACCGAGTGCTTTGTTCAAGCTGACCAGCTCGTTCACTGCATCCCGGTCTGCTGTGCCCGCCAATGCCTTCTGCTCGCGTGCGCTCCGGCGCGATTCCATGGCTTCCTTGGCCGGGGGGTGCTTCTGACCGAGACGAGCCAGATCACTCAGCAGGAAGCTCAGGCGGACCCCTGTAAAAGCCCGGTCATATTTCAGTCCTTCATCGAAACACCACAGATATTCTTCCAATGCTTGGGCGAACTTTCCTTGGTTTTCCAACTCCCGCGCCAATTTCAGGCGAGCCATCGGATTTTTTTCACCTTCCTTGGTCACGCCTTCACGAGCTCTGGCCTCGGCGTTCTTGCCTTCGAGCGCCGCCGTGAATTCCTCAGTGAATTTCTTGGCGTCACGATAGCCGACGATCCGGTCGCGTTCCGACCCATCGGCCCCGAGCAACAGAAGGGTCGGGTAAGCTTCGACTCTGTATTTCTTGGCCAACGCGACTTCCTTTTCGGCATCGATCTTCAAAGGGACTGTCTTCTCCTGGAGCAGGCGGATCACGCTGGGATCTTTCCAAGTCGTTTGATCCAGCATTTTGCACGGCCCGCACCAGGTCGTGTAAAAATCAATGAAAACGAGCTTCTTCGCTTGTGCGGCCTTCTGGCACGCGGCCTCGAAGTTCAACTCGTGAAATAGTCCCGATGCGTTGGCAGACAAAACCGCAGCCAACAGTCCTAAGGGATAAAATGCTCCTCGCTTGATCATAAGTGCTCCTGAGGTTTGGGATTCGCGTGGAAGGATGCCGACGACGGAGCGCTTGGTCAACTGGATTCCGGGTGGAGCCGCCGGGGTGGGCGCACGAAGGACTTCGTCGTAGCGTACAGATGTTCAATCTATCAGTATCGGTCAGAATCGTCGCGGGCCGCACGAATTTTTCGTCCTCGTCGTCGTCGTCGTCCTCGTTCTCGAATCTGGAGCCTCCGAGGAAGAGCACGATTTGGCTGCGGCTTCGCAGTGTTGCGCTGAATCGCCGATTTGTAATCGGCAGAAGGTGCCAAGTTCGGTGATCGTTCGAGGTAGCCGACGCGTCAGAGAATGCAATTCTGCGATACGGCAGATTCCAAATCTGTTGCGCTACCGGGGGGCGAAGAATTCTGTCGTGCGCAATGCTCCCGAGGGCCAAATGAGCTCCTGAAGACACCGCGAATCGCTGCGGAGCAGCGGCAGAACGTAGCCCACGGCGCAAAAGCGCCAGCGTGACCTTGGTTTCGCACACGATCTCCGCCAAGCGAGACGCCACGGCTCTACGGCAGGCGGGACGCCCGCCGCTAATCGCCGCACAGCCTGAGGAATTCTGCTTCGTTGAGAATCTTGACGCCGAGCTTCTGGGCCTTCTCCAGTTTTGAGCCGGCTTCCTCGCCCGCGACGACGTAATCCGTCTTCTTGCTCACGCTGCTGCTGACCTTGCCGCCCAGCGCCTCGATTTTTGCCGTGGCTTGTTCCCGGGTCATGGACGGGAGCGTTCCCGTGAGCACGAACGTCTTTCCGGCGAATGGTCCTTCGGCCGATTTTGGACTGTAGAGCGAGGAGTTGAGATTCACTCCGGCCTCCCGCAGGCGGTCGAGGAGCGTCTGATTGCGCGTTTCCCCGAACCACTGCACAAGGCTTTGCGCAATCACGCTTCCGACGTCCTCGACATCCGTCAATTGTTCCAAACTCGTCCGGCGCAGCTCCTCCAATGTCGGAAAGGCACGGGCGAGCGCTTTGGCGACACCGGCGCCGACATGCAGGATGCCCAGCCCAAAAATCAGACGCCAAAGGTCGCGGGTTTTGCTCGCCAGGATGCCTTCGAGCAAGTTTTGGGCGGATTTTTCCCCCATCCGTTCCAACTCAACGAGCTGGTCCAATTTGAGCGAGTAAAGATCGGACACGTCGCGAACGAGGTTGCTTTTCACCAGTTGCTCCACAAGCACCTCGCCTGCGCCCTCGATATCCATCGCGCCCCGGCTGCACCAATGTTCGATCCGGCCGCGGACTTGTGCCGGACAATCCGAATTGGCGCAGCGCAAGACCACGCCGGGATCGCCCACCGGCAGCCCGGTCGAGCGCGAGACCGGCCCGCCGCATTCGGGACACGACTTGGGAAACTCGAAGATTCTTTCCGCGCCCGTGCGCTTCTCCAACACCACGTTCACCACCGCGGGGATCACTTCGCCCGCCTTCTCGATGATCACGGTGTCGCCCAGGCGAATATCTTTGCGGCGGAGTTCTTCTTCATTGTGGAGGGTCGCGCGGCTGATCGTGCTGCCGGCGAGAAACACGGGTTCCAATTCGGCCACCGGCGTCAATGCCCCGGTGCGGCCCACTTGAATGGTGATCACGTTAAGCTTGGTCTGGGCCCGTTCGGCGGCGTATTTGTAGGCGATAGCCCAGCGCGGGGCTTTGGAAGTGCAGCCGACGCGCTCGCGTAATCCGAACGAATTCAGTTTAATGACCGCTCCGTCCGTCTCGTAAGGGAATTCTTCGCGGATTCGGTCGAGTTGTTCGATCGCGGCCAAGAGTTCATCCGGCGAACGGCAATGCCACATTTTTCCAGGCGTTCGGAAGCCAAGCGAGCCGAGCCAATCCAGGAGTTCGACTTGAGAAACGGGCTGCCAGGCGCCGTCAATCTGGCCGGTCCCGTAAAGAACCACGTCGAGCGGGCGTTTCGCCACGATCTTCGGATCAAGCTGCTTGAGCGATCCGGCGGCCGCATTTCGAGGGTTAGCGAAGGGTTCCTCTCCATTCGCGGCGCGTTCCGCGTTCAACTTTTTGAATCCGGCAATCGTCAAATAAACCTCGCCTCGCACCTCCATGGCCTTTGGGAGGGGTTGGCGCGGGTTCGATTTCAATTTCAGCGGAATGCTCCGGATGGTCTTCAGGTTGGCGGTGATGTCATCGCCGGTGGAGCCGTCTCCGCGCGTCGCGCCCGCGGTCAACGCACCGTTCTCGTAGCGGAGGCTGATCGCGACACCGTCCACTTTCGGTTCCACGGTCCAATCCAGCGTCTGCTTGGGAAGAAGCTTCTGCACACGATTGACGAATTCCCGGACTTCCTCCTGCGAATAAGTGTTGTCCAGGCTTAGCATTGGCGTGATGTGATCGACTGATTTGAATTCTGCCAATGGTTCGCCGCCCACGCGTTGCGTGGGTGAATCCGGCGTGGCGAGTTCGGGATACTGCGCTTCCAGGTCCCGCAGTTCGCGGTAGAGCCGGTCATACTCCCGATCGCTGAGCACTGGCTTGGCCAAGACGTAATAGGCGTGATCGTGCGTCCGTATCTCCTCGGTCAACTCAGCGTGTCGAGCCTGTGCTTCTTTCAAAGTCATCGGTGCAAGCTCTAGCACAGGTGCAGATTTGTTTGGAGGCGATTTTTCGTGCTGTCTCCCCCGCAAGCGGTGCCCGATTCTTTTCATGGACCTCAAGGTGGGGCGAGACTCCTGTCGAGCCCTGGCATTATTTCGGCCAAAAAGTCAGGGCTCGCCGGGAGTCTCGCCCCACCGATTGGCTGGTTCATGGTTCCAATGCGCGCACGAAGTGCTTGGAGGCTCTCCATGAACCAGGTGTTCGTGGCGCAGATTTTCAATCTGCCGTATCGCCGATTTGCAATCGGCAGGGCGGCGGAAAACTCCGGCGCCTTGGACTTGGCCGACGC
>JACQWK010000299.1 GCA_016209525.1 Verrucomicrobiota bacterium | reverse complement strand
TGATTGCCCCCCCAGTTCTCTGCTCGGCCCAAGCTTCCGGGCTAAGCCTCAGTCCCCGCTCTGCCAACCGCCGAACTGGACAGCATTCCCGCGTTACACACGCTCACCGGAGCATCACGTTCGTTTGCAGCGCACGGGCGAGC
The DNA here is from genome assembly GCA_016209525.1 of Verrucomicrobiota bacterium. Lineage (GTDB taxonomy): Bacteria > Verrucomicrobiota > Verrucomicrobiia > Limisphaerales > SIBE01 > VHCZ01. The sequence continues at coordinate 10,698 of JACQWK010000299.1, read as the reverse complement.
GCAGCGCCTTGTATGAATTACTGATCGAAGCAAGGACGCGGCTGGCCAGAGCGGCGGATGGCGCCGTGCATTACGACCAGTCTTTTCAATACCGCAGTGGTAGAGCCTTGTTTATCGATTGGACACTCTTGCGGGGCGAGGCGGTGCGAAAGGTCTTCGAGACCGGTTGCCAGGAACTGGCGGACAAGATGGTGGAGCAACTGTTTTTGGAACCGTCCTCTGAAAGTTTCGGCGCGGCAGTGGCGCGGCAAGAATCGCGCACTCCTCGCGGCGCGAATCTCCCGCCGGGCCGGGAGGATCGCGCGTTCAACGACCGAAACCGCCTGAGGGCTGGCCCTCAGCACGCGCACAACGCGAGCCTCCGCATCAAATCGATACATTCGGGCAAAACTCCCAATTCCATCCTTGGCAGCAGCGGCAGCCGTCCCAGGGGGATAACCGACATCAGCTCGCCTCCCCTGCCTCCGGCGGCACTCGTCAACCTCGGACGAATCGGGATCATCTCGACGAGCACCCTGCCAAATCTATCTCTCCAGCGGCCTTTGACCAAAAATCAGGCCGCCAAAGAAGCCGGAGCGGACTTTTTCTGTCTGGGTGGAGATGAGGAGCTGATGAAAACCTTGGTCGTCGGCACGGCCGGTTTCGCCATACCGGCGCTTGTGGCCAGCGGCACAGTGGGAAAAATCGCTGGAGCTGGAAGAGGAGTTGGAGAGAAACAATTCCGATCCAGCGATGCGGTGTTGCACAGAACGATTGGGGAATTGAATCTTCAAGAAGCGTTGCGCCGCGAGTTGCAGGTCCAGGCAAAGGAGGCAACGCCTCACCCAATCGAGATCGTGTCGAAACCTTTCCCGCCGGGGCAAGAACAGCAGTTCTCGCAAATGGCTTGTGTGATGGCCGGCACGCTGGCCTGGGTTCCGGACGGCCAGACCCCGGCAACCTACTTGACGAGCCAACGGATTGACACGGCTCTCGAAATTCAACTCGTTCACCCAGCTTTCAACGGCAAGGGCACGATCAATCCTCAGATGGCGCTCAATTTGGAAGTTCGCGGCCGGCTCTTCCGCGTCCGCGAAGGCCAGGAGTTGTATCACCTGGCTCTGAAATATCGAGGGCGCGAGCGCAAATTCGCCGAGTGGGCCGCCCACGACGCGCAACCTTTGAAGGACGAGATCAAGCACTGCGCACAAGTCGTCGCCGCGACGATGATTGATCGGCTTTCGTTGCGCACCTTGCCGCCGGAATTCCCCATGGAGTTGGCCGATGCCCGTGATGAGAGCTCAGGCGGGAAATCAACGCCCTTCGATTCAACCGCGCCAACAGTGCACACACGAGCACGATAAAACCATCCACCATCGAGGAGAACCCAATGAAAACGATTGGAATCATGAGCGAATTGAAGAGAACAGTGACATCTCAATCCTTGAGCCATGCGTTCGCAACCGCCAAGGCCACGAGGCGGATCGTTCCAAATCCAAAATCCAAAATCCGAAATCCGAAACTCAGGTCCACCTCCAGAAGTGAGAGGCCAAGGTTCATAACTCTAATCTGCCCTCGATGGGCTTGGGGGTTAGCCATGAATCGCGAGACAGACCCCTCACCCCATCCCTCTCCCCTCGGAGGGGAGAGGGCGTATGAAAGACGCGTGAGGGATGCTTCAGGAGTCCCATCGGCGTTTCCAGTTCGGAGAGTTCTCACCCGGCCCACCTTCATACTGGGGCTGATCGGGTTTGCAGCGTTCGGGTCGTTCCAGGCTGCGGCTCAACGCTGCGCAGATTCGATTCCTGCGGCGTCCGGCGAGGTGAAAGACCAGTTGGGCGAAGTTGGCGTCCTCGTCGCCGATCCTGTTCCGAAGTTTTCCGTTCCAACGCCTCCGAGTAAACGACATGCCATCAAAGTTTTGGCCGGTCGATTGGCGTGGCCAGAGGACGGTCTCCCGACCGACCCGCTGGCCGCCGCGAGTCAAGTTGCTTTGGCGCCCGTCGGGGCCGTCATTGGCGCTGCCATCGGTGCCGCTCGCGGCGAACCAGAAAGACGATAGCGCGCGGGTGTGACGGCTGTCAGCCGAGTCGGAGATGAGTTCCGCCGGAACGATCGCATGGCTGCGTTGTTTGCGGATTCCACCAACGAACGAGAGTTTAGGCAATGGACAGCCCATGACGGGAAACTCCTGCGGTCCGAGTTGGAGCATGCCTATGAGGAATTGGCGGAGAGGATCGTGGAGAAACTGTCGTTGGGAAGGAAGAGCGCGGTGCCTCAGCGCAAGCGCCAAATTCTTGATCTGTCCTATGTGTGGTAGGGTCGCATTCCACTGCGTCCCCCTTTTTTCAAGAGATGCGAGCGTAGCTGTGAAAATCTAATGGGGCTGATGCCTTAAGGCCCGGCCCGGCCGCGCGCGGGTGACTTGGCCCCGGTCCAATACGATTTTCCCGTTCACGATGACGGTTTCGATTCCCTCGCTGTATTGGAATGGATCTTCGTAAGTGGATCTGTCCAGGACCCGAACCGGATCGAAAATCGTCACGTCGGCGAAAAGGCCGGGCTGGAGCAGGCCGCGGTCACGAAGGCCGAGCTTGGCGGCGTTCAACGACGTCATCTTGCGGACCGCGTCCTCAAGTCGCAGCAAACCGCGCTCGCGCACGTAAACCCCCAAGACGCGCGGGAAAGTGCCGAAATTTCGCGGATGCGGATTCCCGCGCCGGAGCGTTCCCTCAATCGCATAAGCCGAGCCATCGGAGCCGATCGAGCACCAGGGTTGAGTCAGGGCGACATTCATGTCGGACTCGGTGTGGTGCGCATAGACGGTGCTGACCGAACCTTCATGCTCGATGAGCAAGTCGAACAACACGTCCAGAGGATCAGGCCGCGGAGTTTTCCCCTCGCTCCTGGCCGCAATCACGCGATCCATCGTCAGGCCTTTGTACCGGTTATTCGCGCTCACGAGCATCCGGCTCCAATCGCCGCCCACGGCGGTGTAGTGATTGTACCAGCCGGGGAGCCCATTCTGAATGTCGTGTTTCAGCTTCCCACGCTGCGTGGGGTCCCTCAGGCGAGCCAGCATTTCAGACCTCCCTCCTTCATGCGCCCAAGGAGGGATGATGCTGGCCAGATCGTTGTTCCCTCGAGTGTAGGGATAGACATTAGCTTGGACGTTCACGCCTCGCCGTCGCGCCTCATCGATCAAGTTCGCGACTTCGTTCATCCGGCCCCAGTACTTTTGATCGGCGATCTTGAGATGAATGACATCGACCGGAACACCGGCCCGCTCGCCCACCTCGATCACTTGCTTGACGGAGTCAAAGACGCCCAATCCTTCGTCGTGAATATGACTGGAGAAGAGGCCGCCGTATTGGCGGACCACCCGGCACAATTCCACGAGGTCCTCCGTGGTTGCCAACGAGCCCGGCGGCATCATGAGCTGGCTGGATAGGCCGAAGGCGCCCTCGCGCATGGCCTCGGCCACCAACTCCTTCATTTTCTCCAAATCCGTCACAGTCGGACGCTCGAACGAATGTCCCATCACACACTGCCAGACATTCCCTTCGCCGACGTAGGACGCCACGTTGACCGCGATGCCGGCTCGTTCGACCGTGTCGAAATACTCGCCCAAAGTCGCGATGCGGACGGCGCGGTTTCCGATCGCCGCCGGACGCGGCACAAGTTTGCCCTTGGAGGGAGCCGCGGAATTTCCCTCGCCCAGCACTTCGGTGGTGACGCCTTGGCGGATTTTGCTTTGCGCGGCTCCATCCTCCAGCAGCAACCAGTCGGAGTGCGAGTGCATGTCGATGAAACCGGGCGCAACGACCAGACCGCGTCCGTCGATTTCACGGTTGGCGGATGCCGGCTTCACGGTTCCGACCGCGGCAATCCGATCACCTTTGACGGCGAGGTCGCCGTAGAACCATGGATTCCCGGTGCCATCCACGATTTTTCCTCCCCGGATGACGAGATCGTAATCGGCTTCCGCGCCCTGGAGGCCGACGGACAGGACCGTCCAAAACAAGAAACATTTCGCAGCGCGGAGAAGCCGCAGCCGAATCCGGCGGGGCGAGACTCCGTCGAGCCCTGGAACGCTTGCTGGCAAGAAAGTCAGGGCTCGACGGGAGTCTCGCCCCACCCAAGAATTCCCGAACGTCGCCACAATTCCAGGTGATACTGATGGAGGGGACATTGGATTTTTCATAAAGACTTCCGAGCGAATTCGGGCTGCGTTGAGTTCATTTTCGCTTACCCTTGATATCGTTCGGCGATCGGCGATTCGAAACTGGCTTCTCCGCGCCTTCGCGTTGGGCGTCCAGGCGGCGGTACACTCGAAGAAGTTCGAAAGCGGATGGCACGCCGGAACCCTCGGCGGGAGTTCCGGCCACCCGCAGGAGTTTCGCGGCCTCCTCCTCAAGCTTTCTCTCACCGTAGGAATTATCCCGGGCGTGATGCACGAATTTCATCACCGTGAAGGCGTTGAACCACCGGAAAAAGCGCTTCCGAAAGGCCTCCTCGTCGGAGGTGTTTTTCCGAATTTCATCCAGAGCGGCGGCGAGGTTCTGTTTTTCCAGAAACGTCCGCAAGGCCTCCGAGAAAGTCCGAGTGATTTTGCCGACGGCATTGGGGCCATCCGAATGGAACGTGGAGACGGTTTCGAACAGCCGTTTGAGATCCGCAAACGCTTCCATTGGGTATGTCACACTCTTGGGCTCCCGCAAGAAATCGAGAACCGCTTTCCCAGTTCCAAACGGGACCCGATCCGATGGACGTGGCGAAGGGATGACCCGGGTCGAGGTGAGATCGGCAAAGCCGCCGAGCGGGATAACTTTGTGGAGAAAATAGAAATCTTCGCCCGCTTGTCTTTTGTTCATGCCGCCCTGTTTTTTATAGACGTCCGCTCGCACGGCCATGCTCGAGCCGATGGTGTGGTGCGCGTGCGGAAAACCAGCCCAACGCAGCGCCCGGACATAGTAGCGAAGGTGCAATTCGTAGGCCGCGATCGCGTCGTACACCCTCGGCTCCAATGGCCCGTCCAACGGATGCTCGAAGTAAATGCTGCAGCCCGGACATCGCGGATTCTGACGAAAGTGCCCTTCAATCGCCGCCAGATAATTCGTGTCACAGCGGCAATCGGCATCGAAACTCGCGATGATCCCTTGCGGTTTCTCCGCCTGGTCAAACCGCCGCGCGGCTTCGTCCATGCCAATTTTTCGCGCCAGCCCGACGCCCGCGTGCTTTCTGGGCAGGTTCGGGAACTGAAGGATCTGAAAGGAAAATCGCGGATCGTAGTGCCGGGTGGCCCATTCGGACGCCTCTTTGAACGCGAGGTCGTTTTGCGCCTGAGCCCGCGGGTCGCAGCCGATCGGCCCGTTGACCACCACGAGCACTTCGACCGCGCAACTGGGCCGGTCGCATTGCCAGAGCGACTCGAGGCAGCCGGACAAATCGGGTTCGTCGAAACACGGGATGACGACGACAAGGCCGAGGTCGGGCTGAGGGGCGGCCGCAATCTGAGCCTCGCAAAAACTGAAGCGCTCGAAGTAGGAGTTACGGCTGGTTCCCATCGAATCTGTGATTAGCTGGCGTCGCCTTTGTCGTGGCGCAGACTTGCAGTCTGCTTTATCGCCGATTTGCAGTCGGCAGCCGGCCGAAAACACGCAGGGCGCTGGAACTTGTCGGCCACGCCGCAGAGTGCAATTCTGCGATACGGCAGATTAAGAATCTGCGCTACGCTAAACTGGGGCGCCATCGCCGGGCCGCATGGTCCAGCGGACGGGTTACCGCGTCAAATCTCATTTTCCCATGGTTCGGGACCGATGGCGCATTCGCAATGCTCGGTGGCAGCAGGCGTCCGCGCCTGCCGTAGAGCCGCGGCGTCTCGCCCGGCGGACTCCTCGTGGCAATTTGCGCGCGTTGGGAATTGCGGCCAATTCCGGCCCGCAAGAGGCAGCCCGCTACGGCAGGCGGGACGCCCGCTGCTGCTGCGATGCGGCTCAAGCCCAGAACCGAGCCCATCCGTCGCCTTGCGCGGGCCGATTCTCCAGGGTGACCTCGACATATAGAATGGTCTCTGCATCCACTCCATACGGGCCTCGGAGGACCGGTTCCCCGGTAGGTCCTGTCACCAGGGAACAGCCGATGCACTTGCGGCCTTTCCAAGGTCCCTCCGGAATCCAGCCCACGTTGCTGACGCCTGCAATCCAAAGGCGGAAATCCCTGGCCACCGGCCCATAATTGTCGATCCACAGCTTGCCGTACGGCGTCGCCGCGTTGTCATGATCGGCGGGCACGGCCCAAGCGCACGGCGACAAAATGATCCCGGCGCCCATGTACCCCAAGGCCCGGCTGACCACTTGGCCGCGAGCAAAGCCATCGGCGCAAATCATCAGGCCAATGACGCCCAGCGGGGTGTGGGCCACTTGGAGGCGGTCGCCCAGCGCATACAGATGATGTCCGATCTCCAGCTCGTTGACTTTCCGATGGTGAAGCAGGATTTGGCCTTGAGGATCGATGAGGAGCGCAGAGTTGTAAAACTTGCTCCCCGCCCGCTCGATCAGGCCGGAGCAAAGATAGATGCGATTTTGCCTGGCGGCGGCCTGAAGCCGCGCGCAGGATTCGCCGCCGGGAATCTCGTCCGCTTGAGCGTTCGTCGAAGGATCCGTCCACCCCAGCGTCATCGCTTCGGGCAGCACAATGACCTCAGCTCCCGCGTCCGCGGCGCTGCGGATCAAGTCCTCCGCGTGTTTAAGATTCTCCTGTTTCTGGGCGGCGCGCACGAGCATTTGGACAAGAGCGAGTTTAAATCGGCGATGCGGATGGTCATTCACGGCGGCTATTTCAACAGCCAGGCGAATTTTTCCAAGATTCAAACGCACACCGCACACTGGTTGTCTAACAAAACCATGCGACCCACGCTTGTTCCCCTCGCTTTGCTGACCAGCCTGCTCGTTTCCGGTTGCGCCTCCTCCTACATGACCCCCGGTCGTCCGGCAGATCTGGCCTTGTTCACCGATCCTCAGATCCGAGCGGCTTACGACGCCGAACCTTCGGCCAAGTCAATAATATGAAAGACCTCACGGACACTCGCTGGATCAAACTGAAGGGCGTCATGCTCCTGTTGGCCGGCCTGTTCGCTTCGCTGTTACTGCTTTGTGAGCATCCGACACTCAAGACCGCGGTGCTGCTGGCCGCGGCCGTTTGGAGTTTTACCCGCTTTTATTACTTTGCCTTCTACGTGATCGAACACTATGTCGATCCAGTCTATCGTTTCTCCGGCCTGTGGTCGTTTGCCAGATACTTGATTCAACGAAAACGGCATCCGAAAGAAAAGCCGTGACCTTTCCGTGTGAACTATCGACAACGTCAACCGACAGACCGCTGGGTCAGCTCCAGGAGGCTGGGTTTTCGTGTCTTTCGTGCATTTCGTGGTCAGCCTCGTCCGTTCTTGCGATTACCCACAGTCCGAGATACGTGAGAAGCCCATTCAGCATGAGCAATTCAAAGCCGAACCTGTAACCCTTGAACCACGCCTGCGAGTTCGCATCCAGCACATAGCAAACGGCCGGGGACAACACGCAGATCACAGGCACCAACCGATCTCGCACCGCCCGGCGATGGATCAGTCCGAAGGCGAAAAGACCCAGCAATGGCCCGTACGTATAACCCGCCAAAGTGAGGACCGCGGTGATCACCGCTTGGCTGTTCAACGCTTCAAATCCCAAAATCACCAGGAGCAGGACCGCCGCGAATCCAAAATGAGCCCGGCGTCGGACCCCGATTCTTTGTACTTCGCTCATTGCCGGTCTCCGGTCGATTTCCAGAAAATCGATGCAGAAGGAGGTCGTGAGCGTGGTCAGGACCGAGTCGGCGCTGGAGAAGGTTGCGGCCGTCAGACCGACGAGAAACACCACCGCAGCGAAATGGCCGAGATGCTGCAACGCCAGCATCGGAAACAACTGGTCGGTGTTCTGCGGGACCGAGATCGTCTTGTCTTGGGCGTACACATGCAGCAACGCGCCTAACGAAAGGAACAAGAGATTGACGAGGAACATGACTGCCGTGAACGCGTAAATGTTCTTTTGCGCCTCCCGCAGCGACCGGCAACTGAGGTTCTTCTGCATCATGTTCTGATCGAGGCCGGTCATGACGATCGCGATGAACGCACCGCTCAAGAACTGCTTCCAAAAATATTTTGGGTCCTGCCAATCCCAAAAGAAGACGCGCGTGTGCTCGCTCTGCCGGAGGGTCGCGATCATCTCTCCGAATCCAAGATTGAGTTCGCCGGCGATCGCCACGATCGAAAGCGCCACTCCCAAAAGCAACAACGAGGACTGGAATGTGTCCGTCCAAACCAAGGTCTTGATCCCTCCTTTGAGCGTGTAAATCAGAATGAGCAGGATGATCGTGGTCACCGTGGCCCAGAACGGCACTTTCCAGCGGTCCCACAGCAGCCAACGGTCGAACAGAAAAGGATGAATGACGCTGGCCGCCAAAAACAGGCGCGCCGCCGCGCCGCCGGTTCGCGAGAGCAAGAAGAAGAAGGATCCAGCCTTTTGCGAGGCGGGGCCGAACCTCCCCCGCAAATAAGTGTAAATCGACGTGAGATTGAGCCGGTAGTACAGGGGCAGGAGCACGTGGGCGATGACCACGTAACCCAGCACGTATCCCATCACGATCTGAAGGTAAGAGAACTGGTTCGTGCCAACTTGGCCAGGCACGGAAATGAACGTGACACCGGAAAGCGAGTCGCCGATCAGCCCGAACGCGACGGCGATCCATGGGGAAGCTTTATTGCCGAGAAAATAGGAGGCGCTCGTGGCGTTGCGGCTGGTGATCCGCGCGATCAGCAGCAGGAATCCGAAATAGCCGACAATACAGGCCAGGACGAAGGCGGGGGTCATGAGCGCGGGTCGGGGGCAATGTCAGCAATTCTCAACGGAACACGCGCACCCGCCAAGGCAGGCTGGAAGCGCTGCCCTACTTTGAGGGTGTACTCGCGGCACTCGTCGCATCTGGGCTTGGTTTCAAACCGAATTGTTCCGCCAGCATCGTGTGGAGGTTATCGATCCGGTTGAGCGGTCCGGCGCTCAACGCGGCGCCGATGACCAGTTGGGGCATCCTTCCCTCCCCCATCGCCTGGGAATTCGACTCGTAAATGGCGACATCGGTTTCGATCTGCTTCCGCACCCAGTCGTTGGCCAAGGCTTGTTCCAAGGGCTCTCGTCCGACCAGTTGCTCGGCATATTGCCGGACTTCGTTCACCGGCGGTGGCGAGGGCGGCGCAAAAATCCAATTGTCGAACTGGTTGAAAACTTCGGGCTTGGCCCTCCAGACGGCCAGCCCCAGCCGGGCATATTGACACGCGTTCGCGTGGGCGCTCGGCGTCCGTTTCACCAAGCGGTTGCAGTCAGCCTCCAGCGGCATCGGCAGGGACACAATCGCGAGTTGATTGCTGAAAACTCGATGCGCTTCGAGCAAGAGATGGTGCATGTCGCGGCAATAATGGCACGTGTAGTCGAACAAGCTTACCATCACGTGGGGTGCGTTGGCCGAACCGATGATCGGCAGTTCGTTCACGAGCAGCCGGAATTTTCCCCCGTGAAGCCGCAACTCTCGCTCCAATTTCTTGGGCGGCTCGACCACGGAGGAACCCGCGATGGCCTTGACTTCGTGCTGGAGCGGCCTTTCCACCAACACTTGGCCGGCAAGCAACACCGCCAAGGCCGCAACACCGCCGATTCCTAGTCTGACGGACTCGGATTTGGAGAGTTCGCCAAGGCTTTCCGGCGTCCGCACGGGATCTGCCGCCGTTCGCATCGGAACTTTGCGGATGAGCAGCAGAGCGGCGACGATGGCGCTGAGGTGGGCAGTCATGCAAAATGGGCAGAAACTTTTCAGGACGAAGGCCTGCAAACCGATGAACCAAACCGCAGCACCCGTCATGACCACCGAAAGCACAACGATCACTCGCCATGCCAGACGCTGTTTCGTCGGCGGCGTGGTGCGGCCGACTGAGAATGTGGCCCAGAGCAGGGCCGCATAGACCAGCGCCGCCGGTATGCTCACGGGCACGCCCATCCAGTGCGCCCAGCGGCTCTGGAGCACTTTGTCACAGCCCGAGGCCGGACCGCATCCGGGCAATGAACTCCCATGGAGCGATCCCCACGCCAAATAGATGCCGATCATCAAACACAGCGCCAAGAGCGCTCTCGCCGAGAGCAGCCCCTGGATTTGTGCCAATTGGCGTGGCGCTTCGCGCGGCGTCATGGGGACCTGGACCGGCCGATGTTTATGTTTCTTCTTTCCCATAGGTCTTACAGAACGCTTGCTTTGAATCTGTGTAAATATGCTTTGCCTGCCTTCGAGTTCATTTCGAAGTCGCCCGGAAGAGACAGGCTGGAAGCCTGCCCTAAGTTGGGCGAATCGACGATCCAAAACACTCTCTTAAAGCAATTCGTCGATCAGAGCCAGTTTCATTTCAAATGCGCCAACAATTCTCACAGCCGATTCACGAAGGGGTTTTGAAACTTGGCTGGCGGGCCTGGAGGCAGCGAAGGGCATAGCGATGTCGGCAGCATTCGGAAAAGAGGGGAAGGTGTTCCCTGGAGCGCTTTCTCGCGGCCATTGGGCAGGGTAGTTTGTACCTCCTAACCAAGGGGCTGGGAACAGGGGAGTTAAAGCCGGTAGTGGACAATCACGTTTCATTTTGTTTTACTG
>JACQWK010000298.1 GCA_016209525.1 Verrucomicrobiota bacterium | reverse complement strand
CCCTTGATGACCTGACAGACCATCTCATAGTATGCGCTACTACCGTCAAGAGGGGACCGGGAGAAGTAGTCCAGCGCCAGCGTATCTCCCCGGCCCGCATCCTCATTTGCATCCCGGCCATCCTCCGTCTGGACAATCGAGCAGTTGACCGAGGGGGGATCGAACTCGACCAGGTGGCTCAGCGCCATCTCATGGACGGGGCGCTTTCCAGACACTATCGTAACGACGTTGCCGAAGAACCCCCTCCGGACGGACGCGTGGTTCCGGTCGGCCACGTCGTCGAGATCGAGTCCGGCGTTCCGCCTCCTCAGAAACGATTTCACAGCGTAGAGGATGATAAGGAGCAGCAAAGCCCCGACCAGGACAAGCATGAAGGTGGTCACTGTGCTCCCGTACGCCTGGGAATCGAACATTGAACGATCAAAAGGGTTCTCTTTCATGGCAATCTATTCCGTTGCTGGCCACCAGACAACTCATAGGGCTTGTGGGAGATCCGCTGCCCCAGGCCCACCTACTCCAGCAGCCCGACGCCTTTGGTGCGCGCCTCGTCGGAGGTCAGCCTCGCGAACACCATCGGCAGAGTCACGTTTTCCAGCGCCATCATGACGGGAATGAGATTGAACGACTAAAAGCTGTAGCCGATCTTCCGGCATCGCAGCCAGGCCAGTTCGTAGGCGTCTAACTGCGCCACGTCCACGTCGTCGATGTAGACCTTTCCAGAGGTCGGTTTGTCCAGCCCTCATTTATCTAACGCTCCGGTTCGGCGGTAGCGCGCAGCGTCGTCTGCCGAACGCCGTTGTTAGGCGCATCACCTTCTCTCAGGCCGGCTTGATATTCTGGTTCATGCGGAAGAGGTTCGCCGGATCCCACTTCTTCTTCACTTCTACCAGGCGCTTCCACACCTCCGACTTGTAGGCTGCGGGGATTCGATCGATCTCCTCTTGCGTTAGGAAGTTCACGTAGACACCGCCGGTGGCATGGGGCGCGGCCACCTTGAAGAAGTCCCGAGCCCAGGAGATGCACCTTTGGTCCTCCCCGGCTGTCTCCCACCGGCTATGCACGTTCAGCACGAACTTTGCGTCCCGATGAGAATAAGCTGTCTCGTCCGGCGCGACCCGTGAGGCTTGGCCTCCGATGAGGCCAATGAAGATCTCGCAATGGGGTGATGGGAGCTTGCTCGCGTACTCGATGACAATATCGAGGGCTCCGTCGCTCAAATACGAAAAATTGTGCGACTTCCAGTAGTTACGCGCGCCGGGGGTGAGAAGCGGATCGAAGGCGCGCTGCCACACCACATAAGGCTGAAGGCCGATGTGTTCCCCATGGGGTTTCCCGAAGCTCCGCAGCGGTTCGATCGCCCGCTCACCTCCGCTCGCCTTTCCCGCATAGAACGTGGCGAACGCGACGACCTCTTTTCCATGGACATCCGCAGGCAGGAACGGTAGCGGTGGCGCTTGCCGCAACACCACCCACACGCTCAGGTCGTCGGGCATCGCTTCGACGAACTCCCGGTATTTCCTGAGAACCGTCTTGGCTTGATTGAAGGGGAAAACGATCAACCCGGCGAGCACCTCCGGCCCGACTGGATGCAACTGGAATTCGAAGCAAGTGACAATGCCAAAGTTCCCGCCCCCACCGCGGATTCCCCAGAACAGATCCGCATTTACCTTCGCGCTCGCCCGGATCAGCTTGGCATCCGCGGTCACCACGTCGGCGGAGACGAGGTTATCGACTGACATCCCATGTTTCCGGCTAAGCCAGCCGAAGCCGCCGCCGAGGGTGAGTCCGGCAACGCCAGTCGTTGAGTTGATGCCCAAGGAAGTGGCCAGCCCGAAGGCTTGGGCCTCATGGTCGAAATCGCCTAGCGTCGCACCCGGCTCCACATAGGCTCGCCTGATCTTGGGGTTCACTCGCACCGACTTCATCGGCGAGAGGTCAATCATGAGCCCACCGTCGCATACGGCGTTGCCGGCGATGTTATGGCCACCGCCGCGTACGGCGACCAGTAGTTCGTTCCTCCGAGCGAAGTCTACGGCCCGCATGACATCGGCGGTGCCAGCACACCGGGCAATAAGCGCAGGCCGTCTGTCGATCATGGCGTTCCAAATCGCCCGCGCCTCGTCATAGCCAGGAGAGTCAGGTGTGAGCAGTTCGCCCCGAAGGCTTGCCTTGAATGCTTCGACGGCTGTTTCCTTAAGCATCGTCTCCGCTCCGCTTGTCGTGATAATTCGCAAGTCTGCCATGGTATACCTCCTTATGATTCATCTGTTTGCGATCGGCATTGCGCCTAACGTGATCGCTGGCTTCGCGAGCCAACTGCCATGGTGTGGAAGTCACCACACTAAACGCCCGGGGCCTGCGGCATCTGCGCCGCCAGCACGACCCGCGCCTCCCCCCGCCGAACGCGAAACACGACCAGATCACCCTCCTGGGCCTGCCCCAGAATCCGCTTATAATCCGCCTGAGATCGAAACACCCTCTTGTTGACCTCCAGGATCAGGTCCCCCCACTGAAAACCCGCCTTCGCCGCT
>JACQWK010000279.1 GCA_016209525.1 Verrucomicrobiota bacterium | reverse complement strand
TTCCGCCAGTACGTTTGCGACCCGTTCGCGTTGACCAGCGCGAATTTGAAATCGGCTGGGCCATCGACCACCGTCGTGCCCATGAGCAAGCGGCCTTGCACGCTAAAGAGCGCCGGCACCTCCGCCCGGCTGGCCCAACCGCCGAGCCACAGCAGACAACATAGAAGTGCGGTTCTTAGGATGAATATTTCACACGATCGTTTGATGGAGGCGCATTTGGGAGGTAGGGACGGCGCGCCTGCGCCGTCCCCGCCGCGTGCAGCGGCGGAACCGTGTGTGGTCACACTGAGAAGGTCACTGCACCCCTGCAAAAGCGTTCCGCGCCTGCACGGCGCGGGGACGCCGCGGCGCGGCATCCCTACCTCGGCCATTGTGTGAATTATTCGGCTTAGAGCCTGATTAAAAACTCCTTGCGACCGGTTTGTCCTTGTCCTCGTCTCCGAAAACTCTGGCAAAATCGACGACGAGGACGATTCAGTGAATCGGTTTTTCACACAAGCCCTTAGGTTGAGTTGGCAGCAATTCTCATTTTGACCCGTATGGAGTCCCGGCTTTAGCCGGCCGGCGCGAGAAAACCGGCTAAAGCCGGGACTACAAACGCCGACCTGTCGTTCATCCAACGGTCTCGTCAATAATTGGCGCATTCTCTCAATGATTGGTTGACCCATTGGGCGGCTCGAGTTTCGCGGCAAATGGAAAAACGCCGGTGCGGTTGGAGGGTCAATTGCCGGCATACGAGTAGGTCACGAAATGGAGCTTGATGTCTTTGACCGTCTGGATGAACCGGTCCAGGCCTTCGTTCGGGTTGTTCAATAGCGTGTAGCCGGGGACGACGAGCTTCCATTTGCTGTTCCAGACCGAGCGCCCGATCAACCGCCGGTTCGTGTATTGCGAAAACGACAGGCCACTTCCGAAGTAAATGTTCTGGCTGAAGGCCGACGTCGAGGAAACCGGCCGGAAAGCCTGGTGCTTGCGCACGCCGAACAATTGCTCGGACAACGAATCGCTTGATTGCCAAAGTTGCTTGGTCGAGAAATCCGATCCACCAATGTTGAAGGGCAGCGGAATCGTCACGTCATCCACATTCCATGTGCGGACCGTGCTCGCGTCGCCCAAAGGCGGGCTGCGCATCGAATCGACACCCACGGGAACGAGGTAAACGTTGGGCGTCGCCGCCAATCCCAACGGATCCAGGAATGGGAACGACGGATCGGCAGGTGAAGTCCCGCCCGCTGCGCCCACCGCGGAACTGTTTGCGGTTGGGTTGTTCATGCCACGGTAGCCTTCCAGCGCGACTCCCACCGCGAAAATTTTGGTGGCAAATGCGCTATGGTTGAAGGCGCTGTCGCCTGAAGCCAGGGACTGGCCGAACAGATTCAGGCCGTTCGCGATGACCGTGCTGAAATCCAGGACGAGACCCGGCACAGGCAGGCCGTTGCCCGGATCGATCTGCAAACAAGCGCGGCGCACGTCTGCGTCATCGAGCAGATTCTGCATCTTGCCCCGGTTCAGGACATCCCGCCAATTGGCGTCGCCCTCGACATTGGGCAGGATGCGAAAATTTTCCGTTCGCAGTGAGACCGTCGTGCCGTAAGCGTCCGGGTTGTTAAACCCAAGCCGGCCTTTGAGCACGAGCCAGTCGCCGTACATTTCAGCCATGGCGCTAGAGAGGCCGGGATCGCCGGTGTTGCTGCCGGCGAACTGCGGTTCCCCATTCCGCATCAAGCCCAGCGCGCGCGACTGCACGATGCGGCTGATGAACTCCCGCCCTTGCGCTTTGCCCAAAAGGCCGGTCTCGTAATCGAAGGCTTGGGCCGACATGAAAGCGTAGCGCGCCGCGAGATCGAACAGGCTCTTGTAGCGGTCCAGTTTCTCGTTGCGGAAAATGCGGAAGGCGGCGTCGCGAGTCCGATAACCTTGAATGACGGCCGCGGCGCGTTGCCGGAAAACTTCCCGTTCCTGCTGAATGCGATCACCTTCGGCCAGGATCGCCCGGTAATTGCGCTCGGCATCATCCCGCTTGCGGAGCGCCTGGTTGATGGTCCAAAGGTGCGCTTGGGAGTTGCTCAGTTGATTGGCCAGGTCGAGCACGGCCTGCCGCTGCTCCATCGTCAGTTCCCGGGATCCGATGTAATCGAACTCGCTCCATCGCTTCGCCGCTTCAGTCGCGAACTCCAGTGCATCGGTGGCCTGCTTTACCGCAAATTTCGCAATCGAAATGTTGGACAGCGCCGCCGCATCGGCGGCTTTAATTGCCCCGCGAGCTGGAGCCGTGAAGTCCGATCCCGCGGCGAGACCCGCGATCAAAACCTGGGGCAAACTCTCCGCCAACGCAGACGCGATCTTATCTGCAAACTCCTTCGCCAGGTCCAGGCTGTCCTGGACGATGCTGCTGGCAAATTTCACCGTATCGAGCGCTTGCTCCGCTGCCAACAAATCACGCTGCTTGCCCCGTATTTCCGCCTGGGTCAAGAATTGCGCCTGGAGCAGGTGTAGCGACACGACCCAATCATTGCGCGCCCCGATGGAATCGTTCACGGCCTGCCGGAGACGTGTGTGAGCGGCGATCAACTCCGAGATGGCCTGCTGCACTTTGCCCGGTGAAGCCCGCTGACCCGTCCAATTGGAGGGCTTGTCATAAAAACCGTGCGACCCGAGGTTGAACGTGATGTTGGTGATGTTTTGATTGAAGCTTCCCGCGTCGGCGAAGACCTGCGAGGGCCAGTTCGTGGGAACGTCATTGATCTGCAGGGTCAGGTTGTTGTCTTGCTCCGTGTAACTCCACAGTTCCGGGAAAATGGTCTCCGGCAAATCCACATAACTGTAATGCACGAAGTCCGGTCCCGCGTAGCCCTGCTTGTAGAGTTTGCCCGGCCCAATGTCGTCGGTGTAGGGCGTGCCGTAGATTTCGATCAACAGGTTTGTGTACGCGAGTTCCTGCTGGTTCACCTGATTGCGGAAATCATCCAGCGAATCGGCCTCAGATCGGAGCAAGCGAGTGACGTCCTTGGCGTCGTCGAAGGCGGCCAGCGCGTTGTTCAAGGTGGTCTTCGCCCGATCGTAAATCTGTTCGAAATGCGTGGTTGGGTTGGTCCCCGTGACGATGGCGGGATTGATGTCGAAAGGAACTGTGGTTTCGGGCAATCCCAACGGTGTCATCCCGGCCTCGGCGTTGTCCATCGCCGTCTGCAAACTCTCCACCACGGCGGGCAATTCCTTCAATTCGGGCACCGTCTTGCGGTCGATCTTTTGAATCCCTTCGTGCGACGGGTCGGGATCGACGTCCGGCAGGATGGCATTGCCCACCATCCAGTTCAGATAAGTGCCTTCGCCAACCCGCGAGGCCCAATGATCCATCCCCCAATAGCGGGTGCTGGACACTTTGCGCGAGGTATTGACGCGCGTCGGAGTGAAATGCGCCCACCCATTGCCCTGGCCAGACTTGTAGTCTTTGCGCCAAGTGAGGTCGAAGATTTGCTTGCCAGCCCGGGCCGCGGCAGCAGCAGCGGCGGCAAACTTCCGTTCGTCCAGGAAATCCACCGAAACCGCCTTGCCCAAAACATTCACCGCTTCGATGCGCGGCACCCAGTCAAAGTTGGAGTTGAGCAGCAGCGCGTAGTACCCTTTCAAGGCGGTCAGATAATGCCCGTAGGCATCGCCATGGCCTTGCGGGAAGAGACGCCGGGCGTCTTCGGCGTTGACCGCGCCGCTGCGGTCCTCGTCCAGGATGTTGTAGTTGAGGGAATAGATCACTTCGCCGGCGTCGATGCCGCGCGTAAAATTCCAGATCAGCCGGTTATAGACCGGCCGAAGCTCGACGCCAGGGAGCAGAAAATCATCCCGGCCGCGCAAGAGCGCGAGCTCTTCTTCCAACAGCGACGGCAGTTGCCCCTTGAACGAGAAGAGCGCGGTCGCGATGTCTCCGTAGGTCTTGTCCTTGGTGCCGATGCCGATGGTCGGGTTGGCCGCGTCCGCCCAGGCTTCGTTGCCGATCAGCATGTAGAGATCGTTAATGTAACCGGCGGCGAGCAGCAGGGCGTCGTTGGCCGGGCCGTAATTGATGCCCGAATTGATGCTGAGCATTCTGCCGCGGCCGAGAACGGTTTCGTAAATTTCGATCAAACCGGCGCTGTTGATCGAGTCGGCGTTGAGAGCCACGTCGCCCTCCCAACGCGGACCGGCCTGCGTCAAGAGGCTGACGTCGATGCTGACCGAATTGTTGAAAAGGTCGGTGACGCGCTGATTGAACGGGTTGATGCCGGCCAGGACGCGTTTGATCCAGCCTTCGGCCAGGGCCGGATCGGTCCAGGCAGACCAGTTGGTGGAACCCGGGGAGAAGCCGGAACCGATGGCCCGGTACCGCATGATAAGGTAATTGTCGGTCAAAGCCTGGACATCGGCCGATTCACCGACGATCGCGCGGAGGCCATCGGCAAATTTCGCGGCGGCCAACGGCAGCCATTGGGCTCCCGGATCGTTGTTGGTACGAACCATCGTGGGCGGCAACCCATCCACAGGCGCGGCGATGCGCCACTCGAATGCGTAATTCTCCGTCTTGCCCGCCAGATCGACCACTTGCTGCAAGGTCAGCAACTCGTGCAGCGGATTGGGCGGAAGGATGATTTTAACTTCACCGGGATAAAGTGTGTCGGTCACTTTGATCACGAGCACGCTCACCGGATCGGGACGAGGCGTGAAGGCGAGGCCATCGCCGGCGATCAAGGTCACGTAGCCGGTTCCCGGTCCCACGGCAGTCAGCGCATACGAATCCACCGCGACGTCGTCATTCGCCACCTCCGCAATCGCGCCCGGCCCAATCGTCGGCGCTCCTTCCGCCGGGAGAAACGTTCCGGGCTTTTGCGGGTTTTCGACGAAGGTCTCCATCTTGGTTTGAAGCGCCGCAATGGCGGCTGTCCAGCGATTGAACGCCGGATCGCTGTTCACGCAGAGATTCTCGAGCGTCGTCGTGTCCTTCTGGCTCAGCACATTCAAATGCACGTAAGATTCGCCCAGCGCTTCCTGGACATACTCGCCCTTGAAGACGAGCGCCCCATTGGCCCCGCGATTCGGATCGAAGAAAAAACGCTGAACCAAATGCGGCGGCAAGAGCGGAAACCAGGTCTTGCCGCGCGAGCTTTCCGTCTTCACCGAATCAGGAATTTTGCCGAGCACGGCGATTCCATCGCGCGGCCCCAACTCGAATACCTTCTCGCGCGTCGCATCGTGCAGCCGCACGGTGATGTTGTTCGTGTCGGAGACCGTCGATTGCTGATAGACGATCTGCAAACTGGTTTGGCCCCGCACCGCCGGGAGGCCGCGTTTGGGCGTCGTAAGCGTCTCGGCCATTTGCAGCACCGGCGTCAGTTCGGGCCACTTGGGATTGTAGGTGACTTCCAGAGCGTTGTTGTTGTCCGTCAGCCCGGTGGTGCTGCCGAAGATCGGGTCGCCGGAAAACACGCCGCCGCTGTCCAAGCTCCTCAGATAGGGCGTAATCGTGCCTACGGCGGGCTGATTGCTGAGATTCAACACGCCACCCTCATTGTTCTTGGGGAAGAAAAACCCGGGGAGCGTCTTGTAGTAGAATTGCATCCCCATGTGAGGCGTGTCGCCGGCTTGGTGGGGCCCGCGATAGATCCACAGATTCCCTTTCCGGTCTTGGAGCGCGAAGGAGTCGCTCGATGGGCGACCGGCTGGAATGGGCCGCGCCCGCAAGGCCCAGTTCGCGAATTGATTCGCGGTCACGCTTCCGCTTGGAACAAAGAGCAAGCTGGCGGCCTGCAGATCATTCGTACTGGGGAGACTCTGGAGCAAAGTCGCCTGCGCCGTCAGGACGGACGAGCTGCTGGCTGTCAAGAGCGCATTGAGGGAAGTCAGAGTGGTGGTGGTGGAAATTCCAAGGTCGATCGTTCCCGCCGTGGCATCGGTGGCCAAAACCTTCATCAACCAGGCCGAGCCCAGCGCCGGAGCGATCGCATAGACGGCGGTGTCCGTGCTCAAACCGCTCTGGTTCGTGGTATTGTACCTCACGGCGG
The DNA here is from genome assembly GCA_016209525.1 of Verrucomicrobiota bacterium. Taxonomy (GTDB): domain Bacteria; phylum Verrucomicrobiota; class Verrucomicrobiia; order Limisphaerales; family SIBE01; genus VHCZ01. Next base: position 2,760 of record JACQWK010000279.1, on the reverse strand, counting down.
TCGTGACGGTGAGGAGATACGAGTAATTGGTGGAAAGGTTCGGGATGAGAATGGTCGTCGCGGGCGCGGCCAAATTGTAAATCGGCGAGGGTTGGTTGGTCGGCGTCGTCAGCGACCGCGCCGCGCTGTCGGAAACCACGCCTTGCAGGAGATTGCCGCTGTAAAGCGTATTGGTCGCGAAAAACCATTTAGTCGAGGAGAGGTCGGGCGACTGCAAGGCCAACTCGCGGAACCAGGGCCGAAAATGGTGCGGCTCGGTTGTGGTCAAGTCGCCGTTCGCCGTCGAACTGGCCACGGTGCGAAAATAAACTTCATGGTTCAGGCTGCGCGGCTCCGAGCCGATGATTTTTGGTCCGAGCGGTTTTTCCATCAGGGGCAGCGGCATGGGCGGTTGAAGGACTGTTCCGGCTTCGACCTGGTAATTGAACCGGACGTTGCCTTTCTCGCGCAAAACTTTGAACACCCGCACGGCGGGCCGTCCATCGCTCTCGGTGTAATCCAAGAGCACAAAAGGATCGGACGTGTAGTTCGCTCCGCTGGTGATGTTGAGGTCGTCGCGCAGCGCCCAGGCCTGGCCGCCTTGCATGAGCGCGTGTTCTTCGTTCGGGTTGTAGCCGTGCTGGGCCAGGTCGTTCTGGAAGTAAATGCTCCCTTTGGCCTGCAAACTCAGGAGCGCGCCGCTCCCGTCGTTGCTGGCCAGCACGATTTCACTCGGGTTGGAAGGCCATTGCAGCGTGTAGGTGCCGATGACGGAAGGCCAGTGGGTCGGTTTGAATCCCGCCGCCACATTCACCGTGTTTTTCCGGAACCACCAAACCTCCAATTGATTCTTCCCCGGAATGGCGTTGACCGGAATGATTGCTCCTTTGTTGGCCGCGTCGAAGCCGGCCGCGAACGGATCGACGTACGCCGTCGGATTGTAGCTGGTGCCGTATTCCGTTCGGATATGGCCGGCGAGGTAGCTCGCGTCCAGGCCGGAACCCGATTCGCCGGACGGCGCTGGAATCCGATCGCCCACGTTGACCGTCGCCGTGAGGACGCGCGGCGAAGTGAATTCCGGCGGAAAGACGAACGCGTTGCTGGTGCTGTTCCAAGCGCTCAGGCTCGTGGCCAGCGTGTTCGTGAAATTGCCGCTCTTCAGGTTCGCATTCAGCCAGGAAAAGACCCGCTCGAAGGCCACGTTCTCTTTGGACGTAAAGCGCAGCAACGTCCGATGCACCGGATACGACGGTTCGAGGAACGTGTAAAACTCGAACCTCTCCGTCAGCTTGGCGCGGGGTCCGTCCAGTGGATCCTGATAATCGATGACCGGAGCATTCTCCGGAGGCAACGGCACGCTCGTCAATCGCGCCTCTTCTTCCGTGGCCACCTGGGGCCGGACGTAATGGCTGTACTTCGCAACGTCACTGGGCCAGCCGAGTCGATAACGCACGAAGAGGAAGGGCCATCTCAGCCCCTGCAAACCCGTTTCCAGCCAATGCACGGGCAGGTCATTGATGTTTCGCGTTTCGCGCGTGGCGTAATAGACCGGTCGATCTGTTCCGCTGATGGTGTGCCGATAAGTGAAAGAGCGACCAATCTGCAAGACCGGATCCGGGAAAAGGTCGGAGTCATTCGGAGAGCCGTCGGGGTAGGCAGTCAAAGGTTCCCCCAGATGGACGGTCACGTCACTCGGATTGGGTTGCCGGACGACATCGACGATCTCGAAACCTAGATGCACGCGAGTCTGCCTGTCTTCCCTCTCATCCCCCAGCAGTTCGAGGAAAACTCGACCTTCTTTGTTGTAAGCGTAGATTTGCCCCTGCTGTTGATCGTACCACAAAGTGCGGAGTTCCTGGAGTGTGTTCGTGGTCGCGGTGATCGGGACTTGTCCCAGCGCCTGATACTCGGCGGTGACCTTCTCGGGAAAACTATTGTTGTAAACGATATTGACCGCCCCGACGCGCGCCGGAGGAACGGTGACCGGCTTGCCCGCGGCCCGGAATACCCCTTCGGTCCAATACATCTTGCGCGATGACTTGACCGCGCTGCCCGAAACGACCGAACGATTGGTGTAAATCGTGTAGGCGATGCCGTTGACCAAGCTGGTGGAGACGTTCACGGGCAGCGAACCCGGCGGCACCGACGGCACCGCCTTTCGCCAAGCGATGGCCAGCGGTCCGGGATTGATCGCGAAAACCTGCCGCGCGTGCGGGCTCCAGTAGTATCCCGCGCCCTGGTGATTGTTGCTCGTGAACGGTTCGGCCAGCCAATAATCCGACGGCGCTGCAACCGCCCGGTTCGGTGTCACGTCCGTGTTTGCCACGCTCAGCAACACACCAAACTCATCGGTGTCCGGCGGCGGAACAACCGCGCCGAACAAAAAGGACAAGCTGCGGCTGAGGAAGGGCGCGCCCACTCGGGCGGAAAGCAGGATGACGGCGTTGGCGTTGGCCGTGGCTCGGGGCAGGTCCAGGTTTTCCGCGTTGGCGGCATAGCTTTTGGTGGTGTCCAGGTTGGCGGAAATCGGCCGGACCGAGCTGGCGAAGAGGACCACACTTTGAAATTGGTTGACTGTGCCGACCGAGCCCGAACCCGGACTGGGCGCGCGGCCGTCCGAGCCGTCCGGGGTGCCCACGGTGTTGGAGAGGGGCACGCCGTTCGTTTTTTGGAGATTGTAGTGCGTGGCGTCCTGCTGGATATCCACGGGCAGCGCCTGCCCGAACGACGCGGCGCAGAACCCCAAGCAACCGAACGCCAGGGTAGCACAGGCTACCAGCC
>JACQWK010000277.1 GCA_016209525.1 Verrucomicrobiota bacterium | reverse complement strand
GGTTTCAGCCATATCAAATAGTTCTCAATTAAACTGACATGAAACCTGCCCCTCACCCCCTCCCTCTCCCCATCCGATGGGGAGAGGGTGGCCGAAGGCCGGGTGAGGGGTGTCTGCGTGCTTTTGAACTCATCAAAAAGTTGATGTCAGTTGATCAACACCGTCGGTTCTCCCACCGCCGCCATGGCGCCGCAGATGCACGCGTCCGAAGTGCGCAGCGCCGGCCGGCTGCCGATGAGCACGCCCGCGCTGCCGCTTGGGAACACGCTTGTCGTGGGCTGATGACCGTTTGGCGGCAGCGAACACACGTGCGTGTCGCCGGCCACTGCGGCCGGCTTGCCGCCGATGAGAACATCGCTGGCGCCCGGGCCGGTGATAGTTCCGCCGTGATTCGTCGTGTCGCCTACTCGCGCTGCTGCGGGCATATTCGAAAGTTTATGAGCGCACCGATTGAAACATGCCCTTCACCCCAGCCCTCTCCCCATCCGATGGGGAGAGGGTGGCCGAAGGCCGGGTGAGGTGTGTCTGCTTGCTTATGAACTCGTGAATCAGTCATTCAATTCAGTTGCACCAGGCTGCCTTTGACTTTGGTGGTCGCCGAGCTGGAGATTTCCGCGCTGGAGGTTCCTTCCAGCTTGAGTTCGGTTCCTCCTTTGGCGCTAAAGGAGGTGCCGGATTCCATCTTCATTTCGGTGCCGCCCTTCAACTCGAGCGCCTTCACGCTTTCGATCTTGATGCCATCGGCGTTCATTTCGATCTTGTTGCCGTTCTGGTCTTCCAGCACGAGGGCCTGATCCTCTTCACTCAGCGTGATCTTGTTGCCTTCCGGCGTTTCCAACTGCAGCACATTCTTCTCGTCGTTGAAGTAGAGCTTCATCTTCGAGCGGCTCTGGAAGACCTTTTCATGATTGTCGTCCGATCCTTCCAACGGGGCCGCCTTGGCGCTGCTGTGAAGCATTCCTAGGATCACCGCCTGCCGCGGATCGTCGTTCAGAAAGCCGAGCACCACCTCGTCGCCAATTTCAGGGCGAAAGAAAAATCCGCGTTCTTCGCCCGCATCCAGCGAAGCGACGCGCGCCCACGCGCCGTCTTCGTCCGGACTGACCAGCGGCATGCGCACGCGGACGCGATGTTCGCCGTCCGGATCTTCATTGCTGACGACGACGCCGATCTGCAATCCGCTCACGGCCGGCAGGAGCCCGGACGCCCTGGGCGCGGATATGCCATGGTCCTCCTCCAACCGCTTCTCGACGCTGCCGAATTGAAAGTTTGTCTTCCAGCCCTGCACCAAATTGAAGTCGTGGCGCACGCCGGTCACGAAGGCGTTGCCGTTGAATCGATCTCCGACCCCGGCCAGTGTGACGATATCTCCCGGTTGGACTGTGGCGATGCCTTCGCACTTCACGCGGCCGTTGACTTTGCACATCTGCGAGCGCAGCCACTCGGCATCGGCCCACGCCTGCGCTTCTTCTTCGGTTACGGCGGGGTGCTGGAGGCGAAAACTCTCAAGCGCGACGACCTCGGCCAGGGTGTCCACCGCCAGATTGCCGGGGGTGCTCGCGTTCGGATTTGCGGCTTCTTTTTCCACCACGCTTTGCTGGGCCGCATCCCAGGAAAAGCTTTTGACCGCGCTGTACTGCCGGCGGGCGTCCATCTCGGCATCCATCTCCAAAATGGTCGCGCCGAATTGCAGTGTGCAGACCGGCGAGCCGCTGAGGACTGGCGCTTGGACTTTGACCTTGTCGTCGGTCGTCATCACCAACTTGCCGTTGGCTTCGGCCCGCGCGAGCAGGAAATCCCAGTCCGTGCACCAATACTGCACCTGTTGCTTGTGCGTGACGGACGTGGCTTCCACCTCGGCATCCAGGCCGGCATTGGTCAGCAACGTGCCGATGATGTCGCTGTCCGTCTGATCAAAGAAGTAGGCATTCTTGCGGCCGACCGTGAGCTTGACCGCTTTGTGGCGGCACTCGACGACCAGTTGCGGCGCGGCGTGGTCGCGGACTTTGAGGCTCTGGCGAATCACGATTCCCTTGAACAGCGAAGCGGGGTTGTCCGCCGCGCCGGCCAGGATTTCCACCTCCGCGCCGGGAACGAAGGTGTCCGCGTTGCTCAAGGGGAAATCACTGGAAGAAGCGGAGCCGTCGAGGTAAACGAGCCGCGCCGCCGCCAGTTTGTTGGCCGCTTTCGTGACAGATGCCGCCAGCAATTGATGGGAGCGCTCCACCGCGGCGCCGTCCACGTTGACGGTGAACTCACGATGCTCGGCCGGGATCGGCAATGTGCGTTCTTCGGGCACGGTTATTTTTCCAGCGGCGGAAAGAAGATCTTCTGGCCGGGTGTGAGTTTGCGGAACTGGTCGATCCGGTTCACGCGCGCGACTTCCAAGTAGTAGCGCGGATCACCGTAGATTTTGAAACACAGGGACGGTAGGTTGTCTCCGGCTTTCACGAGCCGGACGTGAGTCAGATCCGGGGACTGATCTTGGGCCAGCGCGACGCGGGTTTGGTCGTCGGAATTGTCCGTGAAAGTGGCGGTGATGACCGCGCGGAGCGGCACGCCGTCGGGCTTGAACAGCTTGTAGGCAATCGAAGCGCTCTTGAGCACGCAGCGTTTGACCTGCAGCGTGCCCCAGGTGACTTTCAGGTAATTGGGCCGGTGAATGTTGCCGTTGTAACCGGTGACGGTCTGGAATTGTTCGACCTGTTCCTGAACGTCGATGAGGTTTCCATTCGCGCCTGTGCCGTCGATGAAGAACGTGAGCGACAGGTCGCCGGGCTTCATTTTCTTGAAGTTCATCCGGCTGTTGGTCGTGCCCGACCCTTGGGCGGCGTCGTATTCCATCTCGTAGGCCAAGGTGATTTCGTTGGGATTGACGAATGACTCGAACTGGCTGACCGGCGTCCCTGAGTAATCGGCGTTCTCGTAGGCCTTGATCAGGAGCTTTTCCAATGCGCCTCGATCGCTCATCTCATCGCTCGGCTTTCTGCTCCAGAATCTCGAGCACGCGCTCCACGCACTCGCTGATGATGGCCTGCTTGTCCTCCGTGGCGGAAGGCGCGGAGCCCGCTCCGCCGGATGCTTGATTGGTCACCTCGATCGAAATCACCACTTCATCGACAATGACGGGCATAGCTCAGGATTTATCGACCGTGAAGTATTGATAGAAGAACTGCAGGCTTTCGATCACGACCGCGTTGTTCGTGGCATTCAGATCGCTGACCGACCATTTGGTGGGGTAAGCGTTGACCAGGTGCCACGTCAGGAGCGGCTCGTGTTCTTCGTTGAGCAGCTTCACATCGATATTCTTCGGCTGAATGTTGAAGTCCTCGACGCATTCGCGGATCCAATTCATGATTTCCGAATTCACCAGCAGCCCGCGTTTCAACACCAATTCGGGATACTTGGCGCGGGTCGGAAACTTCTGAATGAACCGGTTTTCACCGCCCTCGGCGATTTCCTCGGTCCCGATCTCGGCGGAGAGGCCGCTGACCTCGGTGAACCGCACGTCGTGATCGTTCGGCGGCAGGCCGAGCACTTCCACCTTGAAGTGAAAACCGGTGGGTGGATAGTAGTTGGCCATTATTCATTCTGCAGTTCGAGGCCTTCGTGGGCGACCTCGATGGATTCAATCGCCACTTCGTTGCCGCTCGCTTTCAAGCCCGGCCCTTCGACTTTGACGGGGAATGCGTTGTGAACTTTCCAGACCATGACCGGCTGGTGCTCCTCGTTGAGCAAACTAATCACCAGGTCGCGGCGCTCGACGGTGTTCAGCTTTACGGTGGAAAGCCACTTGAAGAACTCGTTGTCGCTTTTCACGATGCCGCGCTTCAGGGTGATGTTGTTGAATTTTCTGAGGCCCGGCATTTTGATGGAAGAATATTCCGGGAACGAACCGTCGCGGTATTCGATGGCCTGGTTTTCCTGCGTCAGGCCGGCGATTTCGGAAAAGCCGACGCGCTTGCCACCCCACTCGACGGTGAAATGAAATACAGGAAGAGGATATTGTGCTGGCATAGTTTTGGGTAGTTTTAGGGTTCAACAGAGGCAACCTCAGGAAGTCTGCAGCTTGTGGGAGAACTTCAGGATGATAAATTCAGCGGGGCGCACGGCCGCCATGCCGATCTCCACATTCATCCGGCCCTCCAGAATATCCTGGGCGTTCATGGTCGTGCCCAACCCGCACTTCACGAAGAAGGCGTCCTTGGGCGTCGCGCCCGCCAGCGCGCCTTCCCGCCATTTTTGCATGAGGTAGTTTTCGATCATGCCGCGGACTTTCACCCAGGTGTTGGCGTCGTTTGGCTCGAACACGGCCCAGTAAGTGGATTTCTTGACCGATTCCTCCACCATATTGAAGAAGCGGCGAACAGGGACATAACGCCATTCGTTGTCGTTGCCGGCGAGGGTGCGCGCGCCCCAGACGAGCGTGCCCTTGCCGGCGAACGCGCGGAGGGCGTTGATGGACTTGCCGGAAGTGGCGTCCACGTTAAGGGAATCTTGCTTCGCATTGTCGAGCTTGATCACGGGTTCGATCACGTCCGCGAGACTCACGTTGGCGGGAGCTTTCCAGACGCCGCGGTTGGTATCGGTTGCCGCATACACGCCCGCGACCGCGCCGCTGGGCGGCAATACGAGGAAATGTTCCTTCAGCGCGTTCTTCACAAAATTATAGACTGAGGTATTCGAGTTCGCCCCGGTCGCGGAGAACGTGCTGAGCGCTCCCGAGGTCGCGCCATAAGTGACCGTGACGTTGGCTTCCGTGCTGTTGACGAAGAAGTTCATCGTGGTCTTGATGAACGGATAATAGGCCGCCCCGTATTTCAAGTAATTGTTGCCAAAGTAACCTCGATTCGTGCTTTGAGCGGTGGAATCCAAAACCGCTGTGCCGTCGCGAATGTCGAAGATGGCGAAGCGATCGCGGAGCTTGTCACATTGCGCAAGCACGGCCTGCACCAGCGTCTGATAGTCGGTTGTGGAAAGCTTGACCGCTTCCGGAATGACGATCAACGTGGGTTCGTCTTCGAGCGCCACGGCGTTCAGTCCGTCCTGCAAACCGTACATCGTGGCCAAGTTCGAGGAAGAATCGCCGGAAAGATCGATGGCGGGTGTGGCTTGATAAGTGCCGACCGACGTGATGTAACACTGGCCGCCGCCATTGTCGAAAAACAGCTTCACGCTGTAATACAAGAGATATTTGACCGAGGGTTCGGTAAAAGAACTCGCCGTGAATCCTCCCGCCCCGTCATCGGCCACGATGATCGCGATGGCATCGTCCTCCGGGCCGCCGAAATACTGCTCGTACTCTTTGAGCGAGTAGATCTTGGTGGGCACCTGGATGAGGTCGTTTGCGGATTTCTTCAGCGCTTTCTCGGTGTAACCGATGAATGCCGGGACGGCGGTTTCGACCTCCGCCACGGAAGGCGGGAAGACGGATATTTCTTCCACGTAAACGTCGGGGGTTTTGTACGTTGGCATAAGTTTTGGGGTTATAGTTTCGAAACGGGAATGATCAAATCGGCGTTGCTCTCCTCGGCACGGGGTTGCGGCAAGTGGGAAATCAATACCTCGCCATTTTTCATCAACTGGATTTTCTTCTTGGCTTTTTCGGTTCGCGCGACCGGGGCTTGGGATCTGAACAGGACCACCTGCTTGGAACTGTCGCCAAGCAAGTCCGGAGAAATTTCGGCTGCCGTGAATGACGCGGCTGGAATTTTAGTGAAATTAATCTGAACGCGGCCATCCTCCGCAAAGCCGGAGTCGGTCACCGAGAGAGGATTCAGATCCGAAGCCTGCTGGGCGGTGACTAACACGTAGTAGTTCAGCGTCTCCTCACGGGCGGCAAACGCGAGCTCGAATTCGGCGGCCGTGTTGTAGAAGGAGCTGTCGATCGATAGCTCCAACATGCCGAATACGCCGGCTTGCGTGAGTTCAGCGTCGAAGTAATACGCGATTTGCTCCGTCGCAGCCGGATAAATCTCCTCAATGCTGCAAGCGCCAGGATTCTGACCCGTCAAATCGTAGGAAACGGCCGTGCGATCTTCAGCAGCGGTGATCACCTCCGACTGGAGCGTTTGTCCGTCGGCGTCTTTCAAGGTGACCGTCACGGGCCGCGCTCCGTCCGTGAGCGTGTGGCTGAAGAGCTGGCCAACGAGCATGACCTTTTCCGGCGGATCGAGCGCCGCGGGAGCCGCGCTATTCCGGTAAAGCTGTTTCCAAGAGCCGAAGTCCGCGTCCACTTCGGTGAAGTTCGTGAAGTAGGGATTTGCCAGTTGCAGTCCGATTCGCAGCGTCTTCCCGGGAACCGCCGCCAACGCCGTGCCGGCATCGTCCGCTTCGAACAGGACATAAAGCTTCCCGCCGAAATCTCGGGCCAGGAGCTTTCCGTTCCGCAATCGGCGAGCCGTGTCCTCCGGAATGATGAAACGAATATCCTGGCAGTTCTCGCTGTAATAAGCGTGCGCAACCTCCACGGTGCACAGGATTTTGAACTGGGTGCTCATCGGCTTTGGATGACGGTGCCGATCTTGGTCAGCGGCGGTTGCACGGTGGCGGGCGCGTCGGCTTCGATGACGATCAGGCGCGCTTTGTAGAGGATGGACGGCAGTTGCTTGCCGCCAAGGAAGGCCCAAATCTGGTTGAGTTGCTCATACGTGGGCGACTGCAACTCCAGCGTGAGCTTTTCCAGGCGCGGGTCCAAGAGGGGAAATTCATCCGCGGTGAATGCAGGGTAGGTTTGAAAAAAGGCCAGTATGTGGGAAATGTATTTGAGCGCCTCGTCATAAACTTTGAAGTTGGCGGCAAACATCACGTAGAGGTTTAACTTGAGCTCCGGCTCCCTTGCGACGTGCTGGCCATTGACGTAGGTATATTCCGGCAGGTGTGTTTTGACCGTCCGTTCCTCCTCGATATTGACGACGCTGGCCCCAATCGTTTCCTGTTCGAAGGCGTATTTGCCGGCTTCATCGACGACTTTGCTTAACTTGACTTTGACGCTGTCCGAACCCGTCCGCGTCAGGAGATAGGTGTTCAACTGATCTCTCAAGAACTGAAGCGTGACGTCCAACATGGCCCCTCTCTTCAGACCGCGAGACCGATCGTCGAGCCGTCCGCGCCGCCGCCTGACATGAGCCAGGCGCGAATCACAGCCTCCTTATTCCGGTTCATCCGATAACAGACTCGCCCGTCGGCTTGCCGTCGTTCCACCACGAAGTCTTTCGCGACGAGACCCTCGAGAACCGATCGGACTTCGTCGGCCGCTTGCCGGATCCGTTGCTCCAAGAGCCACCATTCCACAATGGATTCAACGGTGCCTTGGGCCTCTGGGTGCTGAATCCAGTATTTCAGCAATTGTTCTGTCAACGTGCCTGGCAATTCAAAGGTTGAACCGTTCATGCATCGGGCTGCTCCACAGACACGGTTAGCAACGGCCATACCACCCGCGGAACTCTCGGATTTTCCGAGGCCTCCCAAGTCGCCCCTGGATGAATTCCTCCTATGGACGGGATTGCCGAGGTGCGATCAAGCTGCGGTTTGCGCCCAGGAATCCTGCCAAATTCGAAATGCAGGAGAATGTCCTGGGAAGTGGGATAAGAATGTCCTACCCCACCCCTCCTGGACACCGCGGCGCCATAAGTTCTCCGGGCGTGGAGCGGCTGCGAGAGGTGCACACTTTGCGAAATGTGCATTATTGGCGAGACCGTCGGATGAACGACAGGTCGGCGTTCGTAGTCCCGGCTTTGACCGGTTCGGGCCGCCTAAAGGCGGGACTACAAACCTTCCACGTGTAGTCCATCCCACGGTCTCCTCTGTAAAGGATCGTGTCCCCTGCCGAGGCTCGCGGTTTTTGGCCATCCAGGCGACGCTCACCTGTGCGCCTGCGGCTGAACGGCGATCTGGTATTTGCGCATCATTTCCCAGAAGGCGCGCCGGTGCTTGCCCGCCGCTTGGGCGGCCCTGGTAATGTTGCCGTTGTGCACCCGCAAGAGATCCTGGATGTACCCGCGCTCAAATCGAGCGATAAGCTTGGTCTTCAAAGTCTGGAAGGACTCGTCCGGCTCGACGGCGACGGCGGTTGGCAACTCAATGTCCACAGGGCCCAGAACGGTCCGAGAGTTAAGAACCACGCTGCGCGCAATGACGTTTTCCAATTCTCGGACATTCCCGGGCCAGTCGTAGAGCATCAGCTTTTGCACGGCGACCGCAGTCAGTTCACGCGCGGGTGCTTTAAAGGCAGCGGCGTGCTTCGCCACAAAATGCCTCGCCAAAGCGGGGATGTCCTCCTTGCGTTCGCGCAGCGGCGGCAAAACCAGACCGATGACGTTTAACCGATAGTAGAGGTCCCGGCGAAAACTGCCATTCCTCACGGCGTCTTCCAGGTTCGCGTTGGAGGCAGCGATGACTCGGACGTCGGCCCGACTCGGCTTCGTGGCACCCAAAGGGCGGAACTCCTTTTCCTGAAGGAAGCGCAATAACTTCACTTGGGAGAAGAGGGGCAGGCAATCAACCTCGTCCAAGAACAGCGTGCCGCCATCGGTCTGGCGGAGCAGGCCTGCGGAAGACGTGTTGGCGCCGGTGAAAGCCCCTGTTTGGTGACCGAACAGCTCGTTCTCCACCAAGTCCACTGGTATGGCCCCGCAATTCAATGGGTTAAAGGATTTCGCCGAACGAGGACTTAGAAAGTGGATGGCTCGGGCGAACATCTCCTTCCCAGTTCCGGTTTCTCCGGTGATCAGCACCGTTGCATCGCACCGTGCAACCGGTGGGATTCTCTGGATTTGGGTGAGCAAGGCCGGGCTGTCGCCAATCAGTTGCTTCAGTCCTAGTTTTTCCTTGAGTTGGTGGACGACAGGATCGCTCTCGCTCGAATCGGGGCGCAAACGCCAGAGACGAGGAAAAACATCGACCGGCCTCAATGGCGGCGTAATGAAATCATCCGGAGCGAGGGCGAGCAGTTCGCGCCATTCTTCCGGCTCCTGGGCTTGCGTGAGAACGACGATGGGAACGGCTGGGAGGATTCTCCGGGCCAGTTCAAACATCGCTTTTGCGTGCGGGTGTTCGCCCTGCCCCAGACAAATCACCAAAACTTGCGGTCTCGCCTTCGCAATGGTTCTGAGGAGCATGTTGTCCCGGGCAACCCATTGGCCATCTGGGAGGATCTCCACCTGGAGTTCGAAATCAAACGCCCGCGCGGCTTCCAGCACGGCTTGCAAGGACAGAGCGAGATCGCGGGCACCGACAAAACTCAGCGCCAAGATTTTGGTCCGCTTCAGGAGCATACCTTTCAGCCGGCACATGCCTGCCGTCTCGTGTCGAGTCCCTGGTCAATAAGATGGGCGTCCCTACTCCAGAAAAACGGTGAGATCAGGATTAACTCATCGGAAGATCTCCGCGCTCACTGGATCATCTCGCTTTAACAGACATTAGGATTCCAGGGTGCCGACGCAACGCAATTCTGTGGTCTGTTCCCGACATCTATGGTCTCTGGGCGACATCCGGCTTGAGAGTTGTCGAATCCGCGCGAAACGCATCCTGGTGTCCGAACATTTTAGGGCTTGGACCTTGTCGCAACCTTTGCCCCAAACCTCGTCGGACTGGGGAATTATTCCACACTGCTCCGCCCCTCTGGGCTATCAAGGTCCGCAAGAATCAGCTTCGCGGTAATTGCTGAGAGCGCAATTGATCTGCCGAATCAACTCATAGGCGCGTTTTGTGCCTTGAAAAGTGAGCCATACTGCGCCTGCGCCGCAAAAGAAAAGGAAAAGGTGTCAGAACTGACCCTGTACCTTGGATCAAGGTTGCCTCAGCGAGATCCGCTTCGTTGCTTCCGTCGGTTTGAACTCGACCACGACCTCCCGGCCGCCCGCGGTCACGCGGTGTTTGCCGTAGAAAGCGCGGAGTTCGCATCTGCCCTGAGCGTCCGTCCGTGCTCGAGCCTTCATCCACCATTTATTGAACACCAAGTCTCGATAGGCTTCGGCTGCGGGCGTAGGGCTCCAATCATGCCGATAGAGCGAGGACACGGGGATCCAATTGGCGCCTTCCCAGAATCCCCAAAGCAAAATGCCGTGGACGGCCGGATGGGCGAAACAGATGCGGAAGTATTCCACCAGCGCCTTGGCTTTGGCCTGTTCCTCCTCGTCGGTGAGCCGCGCCCCGTGCTTGCCGTAGTATTTGGACCGCTGGCCGGGGAAGTTGAACTCGGTGATGCGGATGGGCCGTTTGAATTCCGCGAGCCGATCCAGCGCCCGCTGCAACACGACCGGATCGAATGAATCCCCGTGAAGATGTCCTTGCACGCCGATGCCGCCGAACGGCACACCCAGCTTCTCCATCTTGCGGATATGGGCGACAAAATCCTCCAGCCGGTTTCCAGTCAGGATGTCATAGTCGTTCAAGTAGAGCACGGCGTTGGGATCACCTTCGCGAACCCACAATGCCATTTCCCGCGTGATCTCCGGGCCGAGGCGGTCTTCATAATAGTTCGCGTGCATCATCTCGTTGTTCAGATCGTATTCCGCGAACCGGCCGCGGTACCGCCGTCCAACCTCGAGCCCCCGCGCTTTCAAGGTCTCGCGCAAGGCCGCCTCATCTAGAGCCTTTTGCCAGGGTTGAACTCGGTTGGGGATGCCCCAATAAATGTTGTGCCCGCGCAATGGGATCTCGTGCTCCTCCGTCCATTTGAGAATGGCCTCGACGACAGAGTAATTCACCTTTCCCATTTGCGGTTCCATGACATGCCATTTCAAAGCGTTCTCGGTCACGGCCGCATTGAAATTGGCCAAGAACACCTTTTTGTATTGAGCGGCGTCCTCGGCGCTGAGCCCGCCGCTGAAGGCCTGGTTTGCGAGGGCGGCGCCGAACCAAAATTCGTGCCGGAGTTGCTCTACGCGGACTTCGGTGTTGGGCGATGCTTCAATCACGAGTGTGCTTGTGCGAACTTTGAGAACGGCCTCATCCAGATCAGATTCGCCCGCGCGGAGTTGGCGGGCGCCGATCACGGCCAACGCCGCTGCAGCGAGTAAGCCGGCATCACTCCAACGCCGCGGCCGGCTCCAATTCCGTTCGGGTTCGCGAAGCGGGAAAAGCAAGGGAATTTTCACGAACCAAGTCTATCATCTGCAAGTGATGCACAAAACTGTTTTTCGGATGGGACCAGGCGCATCCCGGCGTCGCTAGCGGCGGGAAGTGGCGGCGGGCGTCCCGTCCGCCGTCGAGGGCGCGCGTCTCGCCGCCCGGAGAGACCAACCGTCTCTTCATCGTGGAGCAACGTGGCAGGATTGTCGTTCTAACGAACCTGTTCAACCCGACACGCACCGTTTTCCAAGATGTCTCCATAAACGTGGACGAATTGACGTCATTGACGGGTCAGTTCTTGGTTTTGTACTGCCGTGATATCGGCAACTCTTCCTGGTAGGGGTGGCTCGGAACCATCTAAAACCAAGAACTGACCCCTTTCCACCAGAGGCTGGGGGCGAGGTGACACTGGCCAAACTGCGCGCCACGGCTTGGGAACGCGCGCTGAGCGGCGCGGGTTGGGTGGCGTAGATTTTGCATCTGCCGTATCGCAGTCAACGCTCGTTCCATTGTTCCCGGACCAAATAAATGCGCGCGGCGCCATATTTTTTGGCGAGACTCCTTTCCCCGACATAATCACACGCAAATTCAGCCACTCACGCCGCCGAGCTTAACGCAGCGAACGGTTCACTGGCATAGATTTGGCCTTCCTCCGCAATCGGTTCGATGCGCGCCGTTCGGCTCACGTAAAGGGGTCGGTTCTTACAATCGACAATGATTGGTCCATGACGACAAACATCGCTTCCGTGCTGCTACTCCCCGGCTCGCAACGGTCTGGGCATAGGCGGTTCTTACCAACGACAAGCGCGATCTTGGCGAAGTGGCCAACCATTGTCAATTGTAAGAACCGACCCCTTTATTGGCGAAGTGGCCAACCATTGTCAATTGTAAGAACCGACCCCTTTATTCGATCGCGCTGTTAGCCGATATTCATGCGGCTTCCGTGAGTTGATCGCCAAACACTAATTATCCGTAAGTGAGTTACGCCCAATTCGGGACGGGAAAGGCGAAAAACCGGGCTTTGACTTCTGGTTTTGTCGGAGGCCATTGCTTGTGTAATCGGCCGCATTTTCACGTCCTCTGACCTTCGCCTTTCATTCTGGTTGGTGGACGAGTCCTTGTCAACCGCTTGGTTCTGAGGGGGATTTGATCCTTTGGCTCCAGGCCCAGCCAGCTTTCGAAGCGGCGTGGCCAGCGCAGAAAGAATCCGCTTGGCAGGCGAGGGGCTCCGGTGTTATGCAGAAGTCAACCAAGGAGGACAAATGCAGAAGTCAAATTGGGAGGATGCCCTGGAAAACGCCCCCCTCACCGAACGCGAGAAACAGCAGCATCGGATTGTCATCCGATGGTTTTTGGGCTATGGCCGGAAGCGGCAGCCGCCGGCGATGCCGGGCCGGGACCTGGCGAATGAATTTGACCGGATAGTACTGCGGAAGCGGCATCCGCCGGACTGGCAATTAGGCCAATGGCGCGCTGGGCTGCGTTGGTTCCTGGGGTTTGTGGGCGAACTTCAACCTTCCGATGCAGCGCCTCAGGACCCAGAACGGTGTGGAGGAGCGCCGGTCTCCGACCCAGCGCACGTTGTTGCCTCCGACGCGCCGGGTCTGGAGACCGGCGCTCCGGTTGGCCAAGAGAAGCCGGGGGAGGAGAAGGGCCGCTCTTCGGAGCGACCAGACGGGAGCCAAGCCTGGTGCCTGACCATGATCGGACAGATTCGCCTCAAGCACTTGTCGTATCGCACGGAGCAGACCTACGTGGAGTGGATCTCGCGGTTTGCAGGATCGTTCCGAAGGCGGTCCTGCGTTTGTCCGAAATCCGAAATCCGAGACAGATTCGAAAGCCCAAAATCCAAAGTTGTTGGTGGAGCGAAACTCTCGTCGAGCCCTGACTTCTTTGCCGATAGGGATTCCAGGGCTCGACAGAGTCTCGCCCCACCGAGTTTGGTTGCGGCTCCAGCAGACTCTAAACTGTCTTCACTCGCCAGCTCTGTTTGGCGCGTCAGCTCTGTTCGTAGAGAACGACGAGCAGGATATCCGATGGGGGGTGCGCGCTTTTCGTAAGCGTGGCGGCATCGGGCGACGGGCTTTGCGGAGCGATATTCCCGAACATGTTCACGACTTGGACCTTTGACTCCGCGAGCCAACTGTTCACCTGCTTTTCGAGCAGAGACAGGTCCGTTTCCAGCGATTTGAAGATTTTGATCTGGTGCATGAATGGTTCCTCACGATGACTCACGCCCTGCACGCCGCTTCAAAAACCTGCAACGGTCACGCCGCCGGAACGACGGTCTCGAGCGCATCTGAGATTGCTCCGCGAGACTCTAATGTGGTGTCTCCGAAATAGCCATACATTCGTTGCGCTCAAAATGGCCTGTGCCGATAGAATTCACTTGCTCGCGCGGCGGTTTTGCCGTTCCGATGTTTCGATGCATCGCCGCGCGACCACCGTATGACTGCCGCCCCTTCAAACACCACCCCCCCGGAGCGCATCGACACGGAGGAACAACTGGACGAGGTGATGACTCGACCGGGCCCAGAGTTAATCCGCGAGGTGAGCACTCTCCCAAGCCCGCTGCTGATATTGGGCGCAGCCGGCAAAATGGGCCCCTCCTTGGCGGTCCGCGTGCGGAGGGCGGCGGAGGCGGCCGGCGCGAATCTGGAAGTTGTGGCGATCAGCCGGTTCTCTTCCGCGGGGACGCGAGAGTGGCTCGAATCGAGGGGGGTCAGGACCCTCTCGTGCGACCTGCTCGAACGCAGTGCGGTGACTCAGTTGCCGAACTCGCCCAATGTGATTTATCTCGTGGGCCTCAAATTTGGCACATCGCAAAATCCGTCGATGACCTGGGCCGTCAACACGCTTGTTCCGTCGTTTGTGGCCGAACGGTTCGCCCAGGCTCGAATTGTCGCGCTTTCTACGGGGAATGTCTATTCGCTCACCAGCTTGAGCAAAGGCGGATCCGTAGAAACGGATCCCTTGACGCCGCTCGGTGAATACGCAAATGCCGCCGTCGCGCGCGAGCGCCTTTTTGAATATTACTCCCGGAAGAACGGCACGCCGGTGGTGCTGCTGCGATTGAACTACGCGGTGGACCTGCGTTACGGCGTCCTGCTGGAGATCGCGCAAAAGGTGTGGGCTCGCCGGCCAGTCGATGTGACCATGGGCTACTTCAACTGTATCTGGCAGGGAGACGCCAACGAGATGATCGTCCGATCTCTCCGGCTGGCCGAAAGTCCCACCGCTGCGTTCAACTTGACGGGACCGGAAATTCTCTCCGTCCGCGAGGTTGCCCAAGGTTTCGGAGAGCTGATGGAGCGTCCCGCGCAGGCGACAGGCGTCGCAACCGAAACGGCTTTGCTCAGCAATGCAAGCCGCTTGTGCGGCATCTTGGGTCAACCCGCCACGGCGGTGGACACGGTTATGCGTTGGACGGCCCATTGGGTGAAGCAGGGATCCCGCACGCTTGGAAAACCAACCCATTTTGAAGTGCGTGATGGCGGATACTAAACCTGCGCGCAAAAAACAAAACCCGACGCTATTGCGTTATTCTAACATCGGGCCTTCCGGCAGTTAGGGACCCGGCAAATCCGAAGCTCGAAATCCGAAATCCGAAACCAATCCAAAATCCGAAGGGCTTCAAAGCTCAAAAGGGCACAGGGCCGGATGGTTTAGAGTTTCGGATTTCGGACTTTGGCCGAGGAGAGGATGCTCTCGCGGAACGATCCCGGACGCAAAGAAGTTATTCTTGCACTATGGCTTAGAGCGGCAAGCGCAGGCGCGCGATGCAGCCTGCGCGTTTGGGGGAGTTTTCCAAAGTCAACGTCCCTCCGTGCGCTTCCGCGATTTGCCGGCACAAGACCAAGCCGATCCCGCTACCCTTAGGCTTGGTGGTGAAGAAAGGAACGAACAGGTTTGTAGTGTTCGGCAAGCCGGGCCCTTCGTCCTCGACCCAGATTTCCACCTGAGCGCCCAATTTCCGCCAACCCATCTTCACACCGCCTCCCGTTTCGACCGCCGCGTCCGCGGCATTGCGCAGGAGATTGATCAGGAGTTGATCCAGTTGGTCTCCGTCGGCCGGCAGTTTGAGCGGCGGGCCAGGTTCGACGTTCACCTTCAAGCGAGTCTCCAACCCGGCGACTCGCTGAACACAGCCGGACACCTCGACCGGCTGGAGCCGGGGTTGCGGAAGCCGTGCCACGCGCGTGTACGCATCCATGAAACGATTGAGCGCCGCCGTCCGGGCGGAGATAACGGCCAAACCCTGCTGCATGTCCTCCTTCCAGTCGGGCGGTTTGGGCTCGCGCGCCAGCAAGCTTTCGATGCTCGCGGCGATGGATTTGATCGGCGCGAGGGAATTGTTGAGCTCGTGGCCCAAGACCCGGAGCAAGCGCTGCCAGGCTTGCCGCTCTTCCTCACGCAGCGTCCGGCTCAGGTCTGTGAGCACGAGCAATTGATGGGGAACTCCGCCTTCGCGGAACGTGCTGCGCCGAACTCCATAGCGTCCCATTCCGCCGGGAAATGTCATCTGAATGGTCCGCGCAGGTTCGCCCTGCAAACACTCGGCCAGACCCAAATCAGCCGCGTTTCGCCCCAAGAGTCGCTCCGAGGGCTGTGCCAGCAACCTTTCGCCCGATCGATTGAGGAGCCGGAGTTTTTGCGCACCGTCGAAGGTGAAAACCGCGACTTCGATCTCGGCCATGACTTTGCTCAACAACGCTGTGGCCTCCAACGCGCCAAGCCGCTGCTCGCGCAGATTTTCGCCGAGGAGATTCAGTTCCGCGAGAGCCTCGCCCAAAGCGTCGTCGTGTCTTGCGCCTCGGGCGCGAATTGAGTAATCCCCTTCGCGGATGGCGGCGAGCAGATTGGAAAGCGTCTGCAACGGAAATCTGACCTTTTCGCGCACGGCGTAGGCGCAGCAAAGCCAGAAGAGCAGAACCAAGACCGTCACCGTCCACTTTGTCTTGGTGTCAAATCCGCCAAACCAAAGGAGGCCAAGAGCCAGGATGGTTGCCGGCAATCCGGTCAGCAGCGCCAGGAAAAAAATGCGGCTCTCGAAGGTCAACTCGCGAGGCCGGCGTCTTGATTTTGATCGGTCAGACATGTGTTGGACGGTCTTTGATCCAATCCGGCACTGCGCCGCAGCAACCCGAGTGTTCAACTGATTCTACTCTCGTCCAACTTCCTCGCAGGCGCCCCACCCTGTTTGGTCTCGGATGCGACGGGGTGTGTTCCCTTGCAGCAGTTGTTCTGGAATAGGCGAAGCCCAGATGGCCGACCGACTCAGAGTCCGTAGCGCTGCAGCCGCCGGTAAAACGCGCTGCGGCTCAAACCGAGAGATTCCGCGGCCTTGCTGGCATTCCCTTCGAAGCGGGCCAAAGTCTTCTTGATCAGCCATCGTTCGACTTCTTCCAGGCTCATATCTTCGAGGCGTCCTCCTTCCTCGCGACTGGCATACAAACCGAGGTCGCTGGTCTTCACGGTCTCCACATGCGCCATAAGGACCGCCCGCTCGATGACATGATTGAGTTCGCGGATGTTGCCAGGCCAATCATGGTTGAGCAGCGCCTGCATCGCGGGCTCTTCAAACCCTGTGATTCGCTTGCGGTAGCGCTGATTGTGCTGCTCGAGGAAATGCCGGGCCAAGAGGGGAATATCCTCGCGGCGTTCCCGCAAGGGAGGCAGATGAATCTCGATGGTGTTGAGGCGAAAGAGCAGATCCTCGCGAAAGCGCCCGGCCGCCACCTCATTTTTCAAATCCGCGTTGGTCGCGGAAATGATCCGGACATTGGCTCGGAGGGTTTTGGAGGAGCCAACCCGCTCGAATTCGCCCGTCTCCAGCACCCGCAGCAATTTGGGTTGCTGGCTCAGAGGGACATTGGCGATCTCGTCCAAGAAGAGCGTTCCGCCGTCCGCCAGCTCAAAGCGTCCGACCCGGTCCGCTTTGGCATCGGTGAACGCACCCTTGACGTGACCGAACAGCTCGCTTTCGAAGACGCCTTCGGACAAGCCACCGGTGTTGACGGTGACCATTGGAGCGGCCAATCGCGCGGATCCATTGTGAAGCGCCTGGGCCACGACGCCTTTGCCCGTTCCGTTCTGCCCGGTGATCAGCACATTGGCGTCCGACGGGCCAATGCGTTGGATAAGCTGCAGCACAGACTGCATGGCGCGGGACTCGGCGATCAAACTGGGGAGCGCGTGGTCCCGCAGCAGCTCGTTCTCGGCTTCCAAACGCTGGCCTTTGCGCAACGCGCGGCTGAGCTCGATCTGGGTGCGCACGATGGCGAGCAGGCGCGCGTTGTCCCACGGTTTCTGAATGAAGTCGCGGGCTCCCCGGCGCATCGCTTCCACAGCCAATTCGACACTGCCCCAGGCGGTCATAACGACGACGGGGAGCGTGGTGTCCAACGCTTGCAGCCGCATGAGCAAATCCAACCCTTCCTGGCCGGACGTGGTATCCCGGGCATAATTCAAGTCCATCAGAACCAAAGAGAAATCCTGCGCCTTCACGGTTTCGAGGACGCGTGCGGGGGAATTGGCCACGTCGGTTTGATAGCCCTCTCCCTTGAACATCAGGCGCAAGGCCTCCCGCACGTCCGTCTGGTCGTCCGCAATGAGGATTCGCGGCGTCGATGAATCTGATTTCTTCATGAAACTTCTAATCTAAGGATCGTGCTTGGACCATAGGGGTTACAGACGAAAAAGTCGATGGGGCAAATCCGTGTGGGTGTTGAAGCGTTGAAGTCCCCAGAAGCGCAGGTGTTGAACCAAACACCTCCGCGCTGCAGCGGTTCGCACTAGAGCGGCATTTGGTTCGGCTGCTGCCAGCCTGTCAATGAGGCTGACCACCGCGCGCCAGCGTTTGGAGTGCGTGTGCTTGAGCACCGCTTTGTTAAGGCGATGCTGGCACCCTCGGCCAATGTCGTGGCCGCCGCGCTCCGTCAAAAGCGGCGATAAATCGACCGCACTCCAAGTGCTTCGCGGCTGTTTAGGCCTTGAAAGGGTTCGATGATCGCGGCTCAAATCCGAGAAATATCGCTGTCGTGTTCGACGCTTTGACGCTCGAGCATCTCCACGACTAACGCCAGAAATGCCGCTGGCTTTTGGCGGGAAAGCTGCGCTAATTTGCCATAAGGTTATGGATGAGGATACAGCGGCATTCGGCCCCGAACATTTCATCAATCGCGAAGTCAGTTGGCTGGAGTTCAACCTGCGGGTGCTTGACGAAGCGCTGGATCCGAAGACGCCCTTGCTGGAGCGCGTGAAGTTCTTCTGCATCGTCAGCTCCAACTTGGATGAGTTTTTCGAGGTTCGTGTGGCGGTGATCAAGCAACAGATGGAGAGCGGAGCTTCCGAACGCAGCGTGGATGGGCTGACGGCCACCGAGACCTTCCGCATGATCGAGCGCCGCGTGCGCCGGTTGGTGGAGCGGCAGTGCACCTGCTGGAGAGAACAGCTCGTCCCTGGCTTGGCTGAACGCGGGATTCGCTTTCTTTCCTTCCGCGAGCTGAGCGCGAAAGATCTCGCCTGGATTGAAAAATTCTACCGAGCGGAAGTTCGGCCCGTCTTGACACCGCTGGGGATCGATCCCGCCCACCCGTTTCCCCAGTTGCTGAACAAATCGCTCAACGTCATCGTGCAATTGGAGGGGAAACAAGCCGCCCAAAACCGCGAACGATTGGCGGTGGTCCAGGTGCCGCGGGTGTTGCCGCGTTTGGTCAAGCTGCCCCGCGAAGATTCGCGGCAGGATTACGTCTTCCTCGGCCGGATCATCGGGAACTATTTGGCCGATTTGTTTCCCGGCATGAAAATCTTGGGACACTGGCTGTTTCGGGTCACCCGCAACAGCGAGCTTTATATTGACGAAGATGAGGAAGAAAACCTCCTGAAGGCCGTGGAGAACGAGCTGCACAATCGCCGCAAAGGAGATGCCGTGCGGTTGGAAGTGGAACGCGACTGCCCTCTGGCGATTCAAGATCGCCTCGTGGAAACCCTGGGCCTCGGCGAGGATGATCTTTACGTGGTCGATGGACCGCTCAATCCGACGCGGATCATGGCCATTTGCGAGGGCGATCACTCGCCGGAACTGCGCGACCCCGCTCTGGTGGCCGCGACGGCGAGAGCCTTGCGCGATCACCCCGACCTTTTTTCGGCCATTCGCGAGCACGACATTCTCCTGCACCACCCTTACGAAAGTTTTGGCAGCGTCGTGGACTTTCTGGAGAAAGCGGCGGAGGATCCGCAGGTCCTGGCGATCAAGCAAACGTTGTATCGCACCGGGGGCGACCCGCGAATCGTGGGAGCCTTGATGAACGCGGTCCGCAACGGGAAACAAGTCACGGCCGTGGTCGAACTGAAAGCCCGGTTTGACGAAGCCAACAATATTCTTTGGGCCCGGCGGCTCGAGGAAGCAGGCGTCCACGTCGTGTACGGACTGGTGGGTTACAAGATCCACTGCAAGGTTGCGTTGATCGTCCGGCGAGACCCCGACAGCATCCGGCGCTACGTCCACCTCAGCACCGGCAATTACAATCCAACGACAGCCCGCCTTTACACCGACCTTGGGCTGCTCACGTGCCGCGAAGATTTCGGCGAAGACGCGACCAACTTGTTCAATCTCCTGACCGGAATCTGCCAATTCCAGGGAATGCGCCGGTTCATCGTCGCGCCGTTCGAGCTTCATCAGCGCATGATCTCGCTCATTGAGAGAGAGACCGATCATGCCCGGAAAGGCCTGCCGGCCCGGATCATCGCGAAAATGAATTCCCTCGTGGACCGGCAGATCATCGAGGCGCTCTACCGGGCTTCGCAGGCCGGGGTCAAAATCGATCTGATCGTTCGCGGGATTTGCTGCCTCCGGCCCCAGCTCAGAGGAGTCAGCGAGAACGTCGCGGTGCGGAGCATCGTGGATCGATTCCTCGAACACAGCCGGATTTTCTACTTCGAGAATGCCTGCCAGCCGGAAATCTTTGTCGGCAGCGCCGATTGGATGCCGCGAAATTTTTTTGGGCGCATCGAAGTCGTCTTTCCTATCGTCGATGGAAATCTTCGCGAACGAATCATCAAGGAGCTGCTCGCGACGGCGCTGGCCGACAATGTCAAAGCGCGCCTCTTGCAGCAGGACGGATCGTACCGACTGCCCCCTCTGAAACGAGGCCAGCCGCCACGGCGGAGTCAGTCGGAGTTCATGGCGATGGCAGGTGGACAGATCCGACGGAAATCAGAGCCGGGCCAGAAAAAACCGGTTTATCCGCGTGTCAAGCTCGCGCGCCGGCCTTTCGCGGAGAAGACGACTTGATTCTTAGCTCCGCGGGCGTGGATCGCCGAAACCTGCATCATCCGCTTTCAGCATCCACTGGCGATGGCGGGTTCGTTCACTCCGCAAGATTTTCTCCAGTCGCCGGGATTCTTGCGCTGAAAAGAGACAGTGCTCCGGCAGAACCTGTCCACAGACCCCGCAGAGCTTGTGCCTGCGGCTATAGACGATTGAATTGCAGTGCGGGCAGCGAGAGCCAAAAGCGGAGGAGGCCAATTGCCTGGTCAAGGAATCGTTCTGCGTGGAGATCGGTCCGCCTGTCTTTCTGTCCCATCCAGGAGCCAGACCGATTGCCGCAGGTTTGTCTGTGAGTTGCAGTAAGTTCGTGCTCATGTTTTGTTCTGTCGTTCTCGTGTGCAGGTGGAATGCCAGGTGAGGTCCGCGCGCAGAACACTCAATCGCCGATGCAGTTGCATGAATTCGCCTCTGCGCTCTGAACTCAAGCAATGTTCGGTTGCGGGATTCAGGATTCCCATTTGTGACACGCTGACAGTGGGCACTTGGCTGTTTGTGTTCTTCCCGCGTCCGCCGGACGAATCCTGCTTCGATGGCCTTTGCTCTCATTTCACAAGCCTAGACTGTTGCGGAGGTTACGGACGCCTTTCGGAAGAATTACAGATGCGTAAGATTGGACTAATTCGCGAACGGTTGAGGCGCATTGGGCAACGCAAACCGTAGCCGACGACGTAAGGAGGCGAACCGGTTGGGTGAACGCTAATCTCGCTGGAATTACTTCTCCTTTCGTGTCTTTCGTGTGTTTCGTGGGCTTGGACGGCCGAATTCAGGATGAAAGTCCCCCTCCTGGGATGGGCGCAGGGGTGGGTCGGTTCTGATCAGCCGCGCTGGACTCACTCCGGGCGTTCGGTGCTGAGCTGGCCCTTGTTCAGGTAGAGCGTGTGAGTCGCACGGGCCGAAGCGTGCGGATCGTGGGTCACCATGATAATGGTCTTCCCATGCTGGCGATTGAGGGCTTGGAGGAGGTTGAGGATTTCATCGCCGGACTTCCGGTCCAAATCTCCGGTCGGTTCGTCGCAGAGCAGAAGGGTTGGATCGGTGACGATCGCGCGGGCGATCCCGACGCGCTGTTGCTCGCCACCGGAAAGTTGGCGGGGAAAATGGCGAGTCCGATGGGAGAGGCCGACGACCGAGAGAGCCGTTTCGACATGCTTTTTCCGCGCCGCTTTCGAAAGGTTGGTCAGCAGCAAAGGCAGCTCCACGTTCCGCTCAGCGGTCAGCACCGGCAGCAGATTGTAGAGTTGAAACACCAATCCAACGTGCCGGGCTCGCCAAGCCGCGAGCTTCCGGTCGGACAACTGATCGATGCGTTCACCGGCGACGAGGATCGAACCTTGGGTGGGGCGATCCAGCCCGCCGATCAGATTCAGCAACGTGCTTTTGCCCGAACCCGAAGGCCCCATCAGCGCGAGGAAATCGCCTTTCTGGACCTGGAGGCTCAGGCCTTCGAGCACGTGGATGGTTTCGGTTCCCCGAACGAACGCTTTTTCGACGCCGTTCACTTCCACCAGCAGTCCGTCATGCATAAATCACTGGGTTCATTACTTGTTTCGACGCGGACTCCCCTCCCCCTTGGTCCCTCTCCCCTCATCCGATGAGGGGAGAGGGCAGGGAGAGGGGGGCTTTATGTCGGATCGGCTATGGCCTGTAAACAAACTACGGTTTCTTCTCTTGAACGCGGTCACCCTCTGCCAGCTTGTCTGGCCCTTCCACGACGACTCGCTCACCGGAAGCGAGCCCCGCGACCACGATCACCTCATCGTTTCGCACACTTCCCAACGTGACAGCCCGGCGTTCCGCGCGACCATTCTGCACGACGAGCGCCACGTCTTTTCCGTCTTGTTTGCGGATGGCCGACTTGGGAATCGTGATGCCAAGGTTTGCGGGCGTGATCTCTCCGGCGCCCCGAAACGCGACTTTGACTCCCATCTCCGGAAGAATTTTCGGATCCAGCTTTTCGAATCCGACGCGGACTTTAACCGTCGCCTTTTGACGATCCGCCGTCGGGATAATGGCAATCACTTTGCAGGGAATCTTCCAGTCCGGATAGGCATCCAGCGTGGCTTCGACACCCTGGCCTTCCGCCACCCGGTTGATGAAGCTTTCGTTGACGTCGATTTCGATTTCGAGCGAATCCATATCGACGATTGTGCAGATTCCAGTGCGGGTAAAACCGCCGCCGGCTGAGATGGGCGAAATCATTTCGCCGGGCTGAGCGTTCTTCGAGACGACCACGCCGGCAAACGGAGCGCGAATGATCGTGTCATCCATTTGCTGTTGGTAGAGGGCGAGCTGGCGGTCCGCGACGGACACCTCGACGGTTTGCTGTTCGAGCCGCGCTTTCAGGGACTTCGCTTCAGCTTCGGCGCGGTCCAGGTCGGCCTGGCTCGCGATTCTGTTCAAAGTGAGCGCGCTGATCCGTTTGAGGTTGAGTTCAGCTTCTTCCAAGCGGGCTTTGGTCTCGCCCAAGGCCGCTTTGGCATGGTCGAGTTGCGCTTGCGCCAGCTTCAGGCTGGCCTCGACATTCGAAGCATCCAGACGCGCCAGAATCTGTCCGTCCGCCACCTTCTTTCCTTCTTCGATCAATACTTCGATCACCTTTCCAGTGACTTTCGATGAGACGGTCGCTTGGCGCCGCGCCGTCACGTAACCGGAAGCGTTCAGGACGGTCTTCTGTCCTGAGGCCGCAGTTTCGCGCACGGTGATGGTTCGGACTTCGGCGGCCGCCGGACGGGTCATGCGCCAGCCGACGACCGAACCGATGAGGGCGATCGAAGTCATGACTAGCGCAACCCAACTCCAGGGCCGCTTCGTCTCCGGGGCGTTGCGGTCAATCCGCAAGTCGTCGAGGGAGTGTTTGCCTGCTGTCATCTAGTGTCGTCGGTAGGAAATCGCCTTTCAGGGCTGCGGTCAAGCTAGGGTGATGCTAAGCCGAGGCGACGAATAACGCCTGGAATTTGAGATTTCAAATTCGAGATTTGAGATTCTTGAGTCAGAGCCTCCTCACGTCGGCTGCTCCGAAGGCTTGAAGGTGGCTTACCGAGCGACCTTCAACACGCGATTGTTGCTGCTGTCGCTGATGTAGAGCGTGCCGTCTCGATGCATGTAAACGCCGTGGGGTTGGTTCAATTCGGCCAGGTCTGGCGGGCCGCCTAATCCGGAAGTTCCTTTGTTCCCGTTGCCGGCGACGCGGATAATCCTTCCTTCTTTGACGAGGTACTTGCGGATCACGTGATTTTCCGTGTCGGCGATGATCACATTGCCTTCGAGATCGAAGCAAAGGTGCTTCGGGCCATTCAAAGTGGCCCGCCGCGCATCGCCGCCGTCGCCGCTCGCGCCCTTCTGGCCGGTGCCGACGACGGTCCGGATTTTGCCTTGCGAATCGACCGCCCGCAACGCGTGGCCGCTTCGCTCCAGAATCCAAATCGTTCCGTCTTTGCTCACCGCCACGGCCCGCGGATCAACCAGCGGCGACGCGACCGCATCGGAGCCGTCTTGGGGAACGCCTTTCTGCCCGTCCCCAGCGATCGTCCTGATGATTCCCTTCTTCAGATTCACGGCGCGGATGCGGCGGTTGTCGAGGTCCGCGAGGTAAAGATTCTCCGCTTGGGGATCGAGCGATGCGCAATAGATGTGACCGCACTGTGCGTTGGTGGCCGGCCCGCCGTCTCCGCCAAACCCTTTCCCACCGATGCCCGCGACGGTGGTCACGATTCCGGTTTTGCCATCGATTTTTCGGACGCGGCAGTTCCAGGTGTCGGCGAGATAGATGTCGTCATTGGGCGCGATGGCCAGATTGTGAATCCCATTGAACTGGGCGTCGCGCGCGGGGCCTCCGTCGCCGGCGAACCCCGCGACGCCGTTCCCGCCGATGATCGTGATGACCCCGTTCGGGTCCATCCTCCGGACCCTGTGTCCGGTCATCTCGACGAGGATCATGTTGCCGGCGCGGTCGAAATCGACGCCGAACGGACTGGTGAGTTTGACCTGCGTCGCTGCGGCGCCGTCCGCCTCGGTTCCGCCCCCGGCGATAAGAATCAGTTTGGTGCCGGTTGGTTTCGATTCCGCAGCGTTGGCCCGCGAATTCGCGGTGGCTATCAGCGCAACGCCAGCAACAAAGTGAAGAGCAACTCGTCGTGTCATGGCTTCTCTGGATCAGTAAAGTATTGAGAGAGTGACTCGCGGATGAGCGCCACGAGTTCACCAGTTTGCTGGCGGAGGGTTTCATAATTCTCGCCGACATGGGTGAGGTCGCCGCCTGGGTAATGCTGAGCGAAGAAGTCGGCGGTGAGATTCTCAGCAAGCGGAAGGAATTTCAAAAACCTCGAATCGAATCGGCCCGCGTCACGAACGAGCCGCCGCAGGTCGAGGCTTTTAACCAGGCTCCAATCCTTGGCGATCAAATATCCTTTCAGTAAGCGGCCCGCCGCTTCCTGAAGGCACTCGATGCACGCAGGAGTCAGTTCTTCGCGTGCCTTGAGCAAGTCCGCCGCGGCGAGCCGCTCTTGCGCAAACGCCAACCAATCGGCAGGATCTTGCTCGTCGGTCTTCTTACGCAGCATACAATTCCAACTCCCGTTCGCAGATCTCCTCGCATATCGAGCAATGCTCAGTCTCGGCTTCATGGAATTCTTCTGAAGTTTGCGAGAGAATCTTAAACAATAGGGCTGGCGTTGACACGGCGTCATCTTATCGGCCTGTGCCGGTTTGTCGATGCGGATGAAGGGGCGGCCTGCGGCTCAATAAGGGCGCTTGCCGACTGCAATGACGAATGACGAATTCCCAATGACGAAAGAATGTCAAATGACGAAATCCGAAGCGCCGCCTGTCAAGCGCTCCGAACGTTCAGGACTGCATTGGGCATTCGTGCTTCGGAACTCTTTCGTCATCCGACTTTCGGAATTTGTCATTCCTCCGCCGTAACGGCACGGGCCGGTGTCGATCCTGGGTGCGCGCGAATGAACTTCAAGATTGCCTTCGCCGTCGGATCATCCGGATTCGGCACGTTGACCATTTCCGAGATGTGGCTCTCGCGCGGGATGAAGACGAGTTCGGAGGGGATGCCGTCTTTCCGCAGCGCCGCGTGGAATTCACGCGCCTGAGCCGGAAGCGACAAATAATCCCATTGGCAGTAAGTGAGCAGGAAGGGCGGCATTCCGCTCTTGATGTGGAACAACGGCGAGGCGCCGCGGCGCACCTCTGGGTCTGTTCCAAACACAGAGGCCTGGCTTTCGCCGGCCGTGAGATTGTAAACACCGCTCAGGCACACAACTCCCCGAATGAGTTCGGGGGAAAGCCCGTGCGCTTTGAGATGTTTTTTGTCCAGCGTGAGCAAGGCGGCCAGATGTCCGCCCGCCGAATGGCCTCCGACATAAAGCCGATGGGTGTCGCCACCGTGCTCGGCGATGTGGCGTGCCACCCAGGCAAACGCGGTCGCCACGTCCTCAATTTGCGCCGGATGCGGATGCTTCGGCGCGAGCCGATAGCTCGGCACGACCGTCAGGATTCCCTCTTTCGCGAAGCGATTTCCGATGGCCGGATACTGGGAGCGGTCTCCATATTTCCACGCGCCGCCGTGGATGAAAAAGAACACCGGCAGCGAGTCCTTGCCCTTCGGCTTGAAGAGGTCGAGTCTATGTTTCTCGGCGTCTTCATCCGCGCCGTCCCGATAAACGAGGTTCTTGCGGGCTTCGATTTCGGGCGAAAGCTCACTGGAAGGCAGGCGCAGGGCCTCCAATCCGGGAGCTTTCAAATAGATTGGATTCGAGTAGATCCACGGACGGTCTTCATCATCCAGAGCAACCCAAGCCTCCAGACGGTACGCGCCGAGCGCCTTGGCTTGACAGGTCAGATTTGTGCCCACTGTTTCGTGGACGACCGCGCCGTTGTGTATCAGTTTGAGCTTGGCTGGGACAGGCACGACCGCGACCAGCCGGGTGTTGCCCAGCACCGGCACGGAATCTCCCATCGTGAAGACGCCCAGGTTGTTGGCCGCGCCGAACGCAAAGCCAGCCGGGTCACAGATCCAATCGTGCGAGACATAGGCGCGGCCTTCGCGCAACGACTCTCGAATGGCCGGCTCCGTCAGTTCCCGCGCCAGGACGTGGGTGCAAAGGTTGCGGAAGCTGACTTCATAGGGATCGAATGTGGTGCCGTTGAAAATCTGATTCTGATGGGCGTCATTCGCGCCGATGCCTGTAAACCGTTTGGTCCGCGCCTCTGCGTCCCATTTGGCGAAGATTTCGCCACGGCGATCGACTCCCGCGGCAAAGAACTCATCCGGGAATGCTCGAAAGCTGTCCACGAGCTTGCGCCATTTCTCAGGATCACCGGCCGCACCGGCCAGGTAGAGTTGCAGCGTGTTGTCCAAAACCGCATCGGTGTGGCGATTGCAGATTTCCATGCCGGCGAATCCTTCACTGGAGGCGTCATAGCGTTCTTCGACATGAGAGAGAAAGCGCAAGCCTCCTTCGGCAAGAGGCTGATCTTCTGGTCCATAATCCGGGAAGCGCAAGACTCCGTTTCCGTCCTCCGATCCCGCAATGAAGAGGACTCCATCTCGAAGGCCACGCCAGGTGTCCGGTTTTGGGCCGCGGTGATCCGTCCACATCACGACGCTGACGCCAGCCCTTTTTGCTGCTGCCAACACTTCCGGCCGCGTGCCTTTGGTGTGCTCCGCGTCTTCGGCGTGAACATGGATCACGGCGCGAAAATCTTCATAGACGCCTAGATTGGGCAAATTTCGTCGTTCCTGCGCCAGCCGAGATCTGGCTTCATGAGCGGCCAAAAGTCTTTCCGGTTGCAGACGGGCCACGCTGGTTCGATGGGTCCCGCCAGCTTGTGGTTGGCTCTGGACGATCCCGCACCAAAAAAGCTGGAACAGGATCGAAGCGGTGAGGACTCGGAGGCGACAGCCTTGTGGAATCGAACCCGCGCGGTCTTTCATGCGTGCCTACCCATACCGGGCGCGGGCGTCGTGTCCAAGCCGAATCGGCGAATTAAAGCATTGTCAGCATGACTCGGCGAAAATAATCTCGCGTAGCATGAAAATTCTTCGTCAGGTTTCGTGGTCGATGACGAAACCGGTTGCATTATTCCTGATCGTTTCCACGGTTTGGCTCAACTGCCTCGCGCAAAAAGCGCCTCGGAAGAGCGCCCAGAAGCCGGCTGCGCCGGTTTACAAGAACCTGACACTCGCGAACCTCAAGACCCTGGGCGAAGCCGGCGATTTGGCCGCCCAAAACGAAGTGGGTTTGGTGTATGCGCTGGCCCAGAAGGGCCAGAAACAAGACTACGAGGAAGCCTTCAAATGGTTTCGCATGGCGGCCGAAAAAGGGCTCGCCAGCGCCCAGTACAACCTGGGGAGCCTTTACTTTTATGGAACTGGAGTGCCGAAGGATTACGAGGAGGCCAGAAGGTGGTATCGAAATGCGGCAGACCAGGGGTACATACCGGCTCAATACTTCTTGGGGTGGATGTATGGCAACGGAAAGGGAGTGGCGGAGAGTTACAAAGAATCGACGCAATGGTTTAGGAAGGCCGCCGAACAGGGGGACTCAGAGGCACAATACAGTCTGGGTTTGATGTACCTCCGCGGAGAAGATCTCAACCCGGATTACATCGAGGCTTACAAATGGATCAACCTGGCCGCGGCGCAAGGGAATACCAACGCGGTAAAAGCAAGAGGAAAACTTGCGGTGAGCATGACTCCCGAGCAGATTGCAGAGGGTCAACGCCGTGCTTCTCAATTCTCCAAGAGCCCTTCAAGTGCCACCGGGCAAAAGAGCCCGCCGGACGCGGCGCGACAGCGGACCACGGTTAAATGAGGGAACGATCATGGTAATTCCTGTCCTCCGCTCATGACCCTTTATTTCAAGTGGATTTCAAATTGAGACGAATGAGCGATAACAGCGTCCTGGAGCCCATCGGCGCCAGCGTTGGCGTCGAGCGAGCGGAGGCCTTGTTGCGCGAACACGCCAAACGCCTGGCCGCGATCACCGCCTTCCAGCAGGAAATAGCGGCCGCGGCGCCGGATCAGGAGGGCATCATGAAACTCACGGCCAGCCGGGCTCAACAGCTCACCGGCGCTGATGGCGCTGCGATCGAATTGGTGGAAGGCGATGAGATCGTCTTTCGCGCGGTGAGCGGGACGATCACCCCCCGGGCGGGCACGCGACAAAGCGTGGCGTCGAGTTTCGCCGGTTTATCGATCCGTACGGATGAGATTCTGCGGTGCGAGGATGCTGAGACGGATTCCCGAGTGAGTTCAAGCGAACGACAGATGCCGGGCCTGCGTTCGATGGTAGTTGTGCCCCTGCGGCATCAATACAATTCGATCGGCGCGTTGCGAGTGGTTTCCTCTCAGACCGCCACGTTCGATGAAGCCGACATCCAAATGCTGCAGTTGGTCGCCAATCTCATGTCGGCGGCGATCAATCAAGCGGTGGCATTCGGGGCCAAACAATCGCTGCTGGCGGAGCACACGAAGACAATTGTGGCTCTGCGGGAGAGTGAGGAGCGGTTCCGGAGCGCGTTCGATTACGCCGCGATCGGCATGGCGCTCGTCTCGACCGGCGGCCGGTGGATGAAAGTCAATCGGACTCTGTGTGACATCGTGGGCTATTCGGAGAATGAGTTCCGTTCACTGTTCTTCCATTCATTGATTCATCCCGAGGACGTGGACGCGCATCAGAGACAGGTCCAGCGGCTCTTGGCCGGAGAAGTCGGCGCGTTTCAAATGGAAGAGCGGTGCTTCCACAAGTCGAGTTCAATTGTGTGGGTGCTGATTTCAGTGTCGCTCTTGCGAGACGGGAAGGGAAACCCTCTGTACCTCATCGCGCAAATCCAAGACATCACGGAACGCAAGCGGGCGGACGAACAGATCAAGCGTTCCCTCAGGGAAAAGGAAGTCCTGCTCAAAGAGATCCACCATCGCGTAAAGAATAACCTGCAAGTCATCTCCAGTCTGCTTCGGCTGCAATCGGGCTACGTGAGAGAAGACAGCGCCCGAGAGCTTTTCCGTGAGAGCCAAAACCGCGTGGCTTCCATGGCTTTGATCCACGAGAAGTTGTATCAATCTCAAGACTTGGCTCGCATAGACTTTTACGAATACCTACTGAGCCTGGTCTCGATGCTGTTTCGTTCGTATTCCACTCAAACCAATCGGGTTCAACTGGAGACCCACGTTGATCATGTTTTTCTGAACATCGACGCGGCGATCCCGATCGGGCTATTGGTCAATGAGTTGGTTTCCAATTCCTTGAGGCACGCCTTCCCTGACGACCGCCCCGGTACGATCAAGATCGGCTTCTGTTCCGCGCCAAGCGGCGAATGCGTCCTGACCTTCTCCGACAACGGTGTCGGCTTGCCGGAGGACTTTGATCTTGACAATCCGGCGACCCTGGGGCTTCGCTTGGTCCGGATTTTAACCACTCAGTTGGGTGGAGCGTTGAATTTTGAGCGGAACGATGGGACTGGGTTCACGATAACCTTCAGAGAAGCAAAAGAAAAAGAGAAAGCGTAGTCGCATGAATCCCCAAGTTCTTGTCGTTGAAGACGAAGGCATCATTGCCGCCGATATTCAGGATCGCCTCACGAGTCTGGGATATGAGGTTCCTGCCACCGTGGCGTCGGCCGAAGAGGCACTCCAGAAGATCCCTATTTACAGCCCGGATCTCGTCCTGATGGACATTGTCCTTCAAGGCGAGATGGATGGAATCGATGCGGCTGCGGAAATACGCAAACGCTTCGATTTGCCTGTGATCTTCCTCACGGCGCATGCTGACGAGAGCACTCTGACGCGGGCCAAAATCACGGAGCCATTCGCGTATATCTTGAAACCGTTTGAAGAGCGAGAGCTCCAGACGGCACTGGAAATGGCCCTTCACAAACACAAGGTCGAGCAAGAGCGAGCCAAAGCCCGGGCCAATGAACAGGAAGTGTTCGAGAAGACCGTCGAGGCTACCATCAAGGTGCTGAGCAAAATCTTGTCGATCGCCGAACCTCAGTCCTACGAATTCGGGCAGAAGCTCAAGGACTACGCGAAGACGTGCGCCACCGCCCTGAAAATTCCTGATTCGTGGGAACTGGAGGTGGCCGCGACATTGTGCCGCATCGGCTATGTGTCGGTGCCGGCGATTCTGATTCAAAAGATGCGCGCCGGCATGGCCTTGACGCCTGCCGAAAAAGACACCCTTCAGCGGGTCCCAGAGCACGGGAGGAATCTCCTTGCGAGTTTTCCCCGATTCGAATCCGTCGCCCGGATTGTCTATTACCAGAACAAGAAATTCGATGGCACAGGGTTTCCCCAGGACTCGGTCGCCAGCCAGAATATCCCCTTGGATTCGCGAATTCTGCGAGTGTTGAGCGATCTTCTCCAATTCGAATCGGAGGGCGCCTCCAAGTCGAGAGCGTTCGAGCAAATGAAGAAGACCTCCGGTGTCTATGATCCAAAGGTCCTGGAGGATATCGGCGTCGCTTTTGCTCAAGGCCCACGGAAAGGGAGAGCGATCCATTTGAAGGATTTGTGCGTCGGCCAAGTTCTTGTTGAACCGATCGAAACGGTGGACGGAACGCTCATCCTCAATGCCGGCAATACCATCTCGCCTTGGATGCTCAAGAAGCTGGGCAACTTCACTGAAGTGAGCCCGATCCGCGAGCCGATCTACGTCGAATCCTGATCATCCGGCAATTCTCATTTGGGCCGTAACGCGGACATTCCTGTCCGCAAAACCTCCGAAAATGTGCGGACAGGAATGTCCGCCTTACGGTCACGAACCGCGCCCGTTGCCAAAATGAGAATTGCTGGTGCGTGCCGTCCGTTCCTTGCGTTGATAGGGGACAGCCGTTACGCTGGCTGCCCAATGCGTTTGTTGGATCGCTACCTCCTGCGCGAACTGCTTTTCGCTTTGGGCTATTGTCTCGGCGGATTTCTGATTTTCTGGATTTCGTTCGACCTTCTTTCGGAGCTTGACGACTACCAACAGCGAGGACTCAGCGCCCGGGAAATTGCCGCTCTTTGTCTGGCCAAGACGCCGGCATTACTGGTGGTGGCCATGCCCATCGCGCTTCTTTTGGCTCTGCTTTACTCCCTGACCAACCATGCGCGGCACCAGGAAATTATCGCCATGCGCGTGGCCGGCGTCAGTCTTTGGCGGTTGGCTGCGCCTTACTTCTTCATCGGGCTGGCCTTCACATTCACGCTCTTCGTTTTGAACGAGCTTTGGGTGCCCCAGACTGTCGAAACCGTCGAATCAATCCTGCATCGCCCGTCATCGCCGCCCCAGGCATCCGAGGAAGGACGGTGGCACGAGAACGTGAACTTTAACAACGCCAGAGACGGGCGGATTTGGAATATCGGTGCGTTCAATCTGGACACATTTGAGATGAAACGCCCGCACGTCTCCTGGCTATCTTCCGATGCCAATCGGCACACGTTGATCGCGCATCGAGCGGTCCGGACAAACGCGTGCTGGGTCTTTTACGAGGTGGTTGAATTCACACATCCCGCAACCAGCGAGACCGATGCGACACGGTCCAAAACCAACCTGCTGGCGGTTCCGGAATTCTCGGAGACGCCCGAACAAATCAAAAGCGAGATCCGAATCAACCGGCTTCGGAACCTCAACGCCCCAAAAGAAGCGGAGCTTTCGTTGTCGGAGATTTTGGGTTATTTGCGGCTCCACCCGAATCCGACGCGGACGGATTACGCGCTTTTGCACACCCAACTCCACGGGCGTCTCGCCTGGCCTTGGACGTGTGTCGTCGTGGTGCTGATCGCCCTTCCGTTCGGCGCGGCTTCAGCGAGACGCAACATCTTTGTGGGAGTGGCCAGCAGCATTTTCATCTGCTTCGTCTTTTTCGTTTTGCTGCGTTTGGGTCTGGCTTTGGGAACCAGCGGGCGAATCGCTCCTTGGTTTGCG
Organism: Verrucomicrobiota bacterium; assembly: GCA_016209525.1. GTDB lineage: Bacteria > Verrucomicrobiota > Verrucomicrobiia > Limisphaerales > SIBE01 > VHCZ01. Next base: position 380 of record JACQWK010000277.1, on the reverse strand, counting down.
GCTTGGCTGCCAAATCTCGGCTTTGGAGCGATGGGGCTTTGGCTAACGGCGCGCATGAGATGAGCCGCCTTCAGACACTGCGCCCGAGCGAAGGTGAATCCTCAAAATCCGAGTTCTTCCCAGGTAGCTGACAAAACGGACCACGCCGTGAGAGCCGAAGTGACGAGGGTCTCGTGGGATTTGGGATCTCAAATTTGAGCTTTGAGATTTCAGGCGCGGGCACGCCGTTAGGCGGCTTCCGCGTCTTCAAGAAAGCCCTGGAGTTGCCGAATACGTGTGGGGTGGCGCAGTTTGCGCAACGCCTTGGCTTCGATTTGCCGAATTCTTTCACGGGTAACGCGGTATTGCTTGCCGACCTCTTCCAGGGTGCGAGCATACCC
>JACQWK010000276.1 GCA_016209525.1 Verrucomicrobiota bacterium | reverse complement strand
GTCCAGCCCGTGAACGCGCGCGTGCTCTCATAAACATCGTCATCGACGTAACTAACCGGACGCCCTTGCGCATCGACCGGCACCTCTTCCTGCCGCCGAACGCCCCAATAGTTTTCCGCGCCGAGGCTATGGAGCTCGAACAGTTCGCGGGCAAAATTTTCATTCGGCCCGGCGACCGAGTTGGCGAAATTGTCGAGGTACATCAGCATCGGGAAACTTGTCGCCACCTCCTCCAGCATCTTGCGAAAGTTCCCCAGCATATGAGCGCGGATGATGTCCCGATCGTAGTGAACCCAGAGCGGGCCGGGCCAGAAGTCCTGCGCGTAAATATTGAAATAGTTGTGCCAGAAGTCCGCGAGCACCTCCGCGAGCTGCCGGCGGCTGTAAAGCGCCCGCATAAACGCGGCCCGCTCGGTTTCTCGAAAGGGCCGGATGCGGGTCGGCCAGTCCTTGCTTTCCGTGGATTGAGTATGATCCGCCCACAGTTGCTCCCGCGTCTTGTTGAGCGTGGTGAACCCCGCGGCGCGGAACCGCTCCTCCACTTCCCCATCTTCGATTTGATCGGGGTGAAGTTGTTGCTCGACGTGCGTTTTGAGGCGATCCACATCGTCGGAAGCGAGCTCGGCGAAAGCGTCCAAATCGCCCGGCCGAGGACCGAAGCCCATCCGGTTCAAAACAATGACTCCCAAAGGTGGGCGGTCGATGAAGCCGGTCATGGATCAGTCAGCGGTGGAGGCTGTGGAATTGAGAGCGCGTTTGAAACAGGAGTTTTGCGCAGCACTGGCTCCCGCCAACGTCGTCCGGCAACCCGCCGGACGGAACGGGCGCAGCGTCCATGAACAAACTCGTCGCGTCGAATTCCCAAGGCCATTCCAGTCCCTCATCCACCCTACCAGACAAAAGCCGTCCTTCACTGGGGTGAATGCCCCAGCCTCGATATGGACTTGATGCCTGAGTGCTTTCGCCAGCTTGCCACAGTGCAGCAAACGAAAGTGTGATCTACTCAGGTTAGGAGGCATGGGGTGTTGACGCGAGTTGATCTGGGGTGAACTTCTTTGCGGAATTGGAGAGTTCACCCGATTGAATTGGCGAACCGCTCAGGCGCAGAGTCCATTTTAATGATGCATGAGGGTCTGTGCAGGAGTGTCTTGGTGATCGCGTCAATCGCGCCCGCGCGCCGTGTTTCGCCGAGGATCATTCTGCCAGGACGGCACGCAGACGCTCCAGTTCCCGATTCCGCCCGCCTTGTGGCCAACTTCACCCAGAGGAGAACCCCATGAACACCAATGAGAACTCGAACTACCTGTCTGCCGTATCGCAAACTCCTGCTCCAACTGTCACTGGTTGCCAGCCTGATCAATACCGCCAGGCCGGCTGAATTGATCCAATCTGAAATTAAACCGGAATTGAATGGCCCCGGAACCAACGTCATGTTTGGTTCGGCGGTGGCGCTCAGAGGGGACGCTCTGGTTGTCGGCGCGGTTTTGGACGATCCAGGAGGTGAGGACTCCGGATCGGTGTATGCATTCACGCGAACGGTGAGCGGATGGAGTCTGCAACAGCGGATATCGGCCGGCGATGCTTCTCCGCACGATCATTTTGGTCGCGCAGTGGCGATGGATGGTTACACGCTGGTCATTGGAGCCAGTGAAGCCGACACCCCGGCAGCCAACTTCGCAGGAGCCGCCTACGTATTCGTCTGGAATGGAAGCCGCTGGCATCAGCAGGCCAAACTTGTGGCCGGCGAGGCGGGAGGGGACTTGGGAGGCAGTGCCTTCGGAACTTCTGTGGCGATTAGCGGGGATACCATCGCCGTCGGCGCGATGAACGACAAATCTTCCGGCACAACGACGGGCGCAGTTTATGTTTTTGTCCGGACGGGGACGACTTGGAGCCAGCAGGTCAAGCTCCGCCCGAGCGATGGATCAGCCGGGGCCGGACTGGGATACTCCGTGGGCCTCAGCGGTGACACGCTGGTGGCCGGGGCTCCGGGTGTTTCACCTGAGTTTGCCGGGCAGCCGCCTTCTGCCTACGTATTCGTCCGCGCTGGCTCAGGTTGGCAGCTCCAGGCCAAGCTGAAAGGCCGTCTTGAGATGACCGCCTTCCACAGCGCCTTCGGAGCGGCGGTCGCCATCGCGGGCGATACAATCGTGGTCGGCGATAAGTTCGATGACGGGCGCAACACGGACGCCGGTGCCGCGACGGTTTACGTGCGAAGTGGGACGACTTGGGCGCCCCAGCAAGCGCTGACTGCCAGCGACGCTGCGCGAGGCGACTTGCTTGGGAGTGCCGTCGCGATTGACGGAGACACGATCGTCGTTGGATCGCCGTGGCACACGGATTCGGCCACTGGAGCCGGATCTGCCTACGTATTCGCTCGAAGCGGCACCACTTGGACGCAATCGCACAAACTGACGCCGAACCCTGCCGAGGGCTTCGCCAATTTCGGCTCTTCCATCGCGGTCAGCGCCAACCGAGTGATCGCCGGTGCGCCGTTCAAGGACGCCTCGGCCGGAGCCGATTTGGGCGCGGCGTATTCGTTTGAGTTGAATACTCTTCCAACGGTGACTGTCGATGCCAGGAATCCCTACACCTCGGAAGCCGGAGGTGAGTTTGGTTTGTTCCGGATCTACCGATCAGGAGACACGAGCGCGTCGTTGACGGTCAACTTTTCTATCGGAGGCACAGCGGTCAACGGCAGCGACTATCATCGGTTGGAAAACACCGTGACGATTCCAGGGGGAGTGTCTTTCACTGACGTCACGGTCCAAGCTTTCAACGACGGAGAAGAGGAAAGTGCGGAGATTGTGGTGCTCACACTTTCCTCAAGCGCGGCATACTCGCTCGGTCCCCGGACCTCTGCCACCATCAGCATCGAGGATAACGACAGCCCGCCGCGGCAACCACTTCAGCCAACGGTGAGCATTCTCGCCAGCGACCCTGAAGCCTCGGAGCGAGGGCCTGACTTCGGCACCTTCACGATCAGCCGCTCGGGCGACACGAGCGGTCCTTTGACGGTTTACTACCTGGCGCCATACGGAACGGCGCAGAACGGGCGCGATTATCAACTTATCGCCGACACAACCACCATCCCCGCCGGATCTTCGTCGGTCGATATTATGGTGCAGCCGAGCGACGACACCGAATTGGAATCCCCGGAATCCGTGGTGCTCACGCTGTCCGCGAGTGCTCTTTACACCGTCGGCTCACCGAACAGCGCGAGTGTCATTATCTCCGACGACGATCAACCCTCCCCTGGGCGCCCGATGATAACCGTGGTGGCCGCTGATCCGGACGCTTCGGAGAGCGGCCCCGATCCAGGCACATTCACGATCAGCCGATCCGGCGACACGAGTAGTCCTTTGACCGTCTTCTACGCCCCGCTCCACGGGACGGCGCGGGATGGACGCGATTTTAACACACTCGCCGATTCCACCATCATCCCGGTCGGCGTTTCTTCGGTCAACCTGCTGGTGCAGCCGATCAATGACACCGAACTGGAAGGGCCTGAAAGCGTCGTCCTCACGCTCGCGCCAAGTCCTGCTTACGTCGTTGGTTCGCCGAACACCGCCAGCATCACCATTGCCGACAGTCATAGGCCCGCGCCGACCTTTCCCGCGCTCACGCGGGAGACAAAACTGGGGGTGGAAATTCCTCTGCCTCTGGCCATCTCGGAAGACACCTTGGCCGTCGGGGGTCATTTGTTTGTCCGAACCCAAGGAGCATGGACCGAGCAACAGAGTCTTTCCAACGGTGCAGTGGTAGCCATCGAAAGAGACACCCTCGTGTCGGGATCGAATCCCGTCACTGTTCATGTGCGAAGCGGGACGAGTTGGACCGCTCAGCAAGCGCTGCCAGTTTCGGCATCCTCTTTAGCCATCAGCGGAGACACCATCGCCATCGGCGTGGAAGACGACAATGCGCGCGGCGTCCACGCAGGGGCAGTGCTCGTCTATGCAAGGAACGGAACCGTTTGGAACCAACAAGCCAAGATCACCGCCAACGACGGCGTCGCCGGCGCTGCCTTGGGATATTCGGTGTCCTTGAGCGGCAACACGCTGGTTGCCGGAGCGCCCGGCCGCACGCTCGATTTCTCAGGGCAGACTCCGGCCGCCTACGTTTTCGTGCGGGATGGAACCACTTGGAGCCAGCAGGCAAAATTGACCGGCAACCCCGATGAAATTGGCCCCGGCCAAAACTTTGGGTTGTCCGTCGGAATCGCGGCAAACACGATCATCGTTGGCGATCCGAACGACGACGGGCGCGGCCAGGACGCGGGTGCGGTCTTTGTGTTCATCCGGGATGGAATAACTTGGAACCGCCAGCAGATCATCACTGCGAGCGATGGAAACACCGGTGACTTCTTTGGATGGTCCGTCGCCATCAAAGGCGACAATTTGGTCGCCGGGGCGCCCAGAGACAGCACTGATCGCGGCAATCAATCCGGATCTGCGTATGTCTTTGGAAGAGATGGAACGACATGGGCCTTGCTGCAAAAATTGACCGCGAGTGACGGCGTCGCCTCCAGCAATTTCGGCACGCCGCTGGCAATCGATGAGGACACTGTGGCCGTCGGATCTTTCGGAGGGTTTTTTGGCAGCAATGCCGGCGCGCGGGCAGTCTATGTGTACGAAGCGGCTGCCAACACGGCGCCCACGGTCGCGTGCCCGTCCCCAATCAACTTTGGCTGCAGCCCACCCGGCGGTTTGGAGGCGACTGTCTCCGTGCAAGTCGGAGATGCTGAGGGCGATGGTTTGACCGTTTCCTGGAGCGTGGATGGCTCGAATGCGCAAACAGATTCCGTTCCGTCCAGCCGGCCTCCCAGACCCGCGCAACTTGCTCTCAGGCGGATCTTCGCGCTCGGCACGCACAAGGTCCGGGTCACGGTTTCCGATGGCAGGGAGTCGGCCACGTGCGAAACCGTCGTGACGGTTGGCGCGGACACGACGCCTCCCGTGATTTCTTGTCCGGCGGACATGGTGGTGGCGGTGGAGCCCGGCGCATCCTCAGCCGTGGTCAACTATCGAGTTCTGGCCACCGACAATTGCTCCAGCGTCAACTTGGTGTCGAACCCCCGCTCCGGCTCAGAATTTCCTCTGGGCACAACGACCGTCACGAGCACGGCCACTGACGCCGCCGGCAACCAATCCACTTGCAGTTTCAGAGTGACGATCCAAGGCCATACGCCATCGGGCACCTTCACTTTGCGTGCCTTCCCGTCGGTGCTCTGGCCGCCCAACGGAAAAATGGTGCCGGTGACCATCAGCGTCAGCGCCGGAACCAACTTCGTTGCTTCCTCGTTTCAGATCGTGAGCGTCAAGAGCAACGAAACTGTGAAATCTCAGGGTAAAGGAAACCAAGGCAATCCTCCCGGTCGCGGCAGAAACGGACCACCGGGACGCGAGAATGACGACGACGATCGCAGACAAGGCCCGTCGCGGGACGACGATGATAACGATCATGACAAGAAAGGCCGTCCCAAGGAGGACAAGGACAAAGACAAGGACGAGGATGCCGATTGGCAAATCACCGGTCGGCTGACCTTGAAGCTCCGTGCCGAACGCTCCGGCGAAGGCGGCGGGCGAGTTTATACCATCACCGTCGAAGGTCGCGACCTCGCTGGCAATCGAGTCACCAAGGACGTGACGGTCACGGTGCCGCACGATCAGTCTCCGATGCGGCGCCACGGTCATAAAATCGAGGGCATCGATCGGTCCAGTTAAGCCTGGAAATGTGCCTGACTGAAGAAGAGGTGTGAATCGCGCACATTTCGAACGCTGGCGTCTCTTCGGCCGTCTTGACTAGCGCTAGACCGAGGGCGGTTCAACCGAGACTCCCTGCGCCGGCGACTATCGAATCTGTCAACTGAACAAGCTGAATTTTCGATGCATGGCGGCGCGCGGCCTGGGTTAATCTGGTCCCGTTGGGAATCCGAGACTGGACGAGTGGCGAACATGAAGTTTCTTCTGATCAATCCGACCGCGCGCCATTGGCGAGTGGGGAGCAAAGCGCAAACTCGGCGCGCCACGCGGGTGTTTCGCTTTTCCATGCTTTCCAGCCTCTACGTCGCGGCCGCGATGCCTCCGGATATCGAGACGACGATCGTCGATGAAGAGGTTGAGCCGATCGACTTTGAGACGAACGCGGCGCTGATCGGCATTTCGTTCATGACGTTCAACGCTCCGCGCGCCTACGAGCTGGCTGGCGTCTTTCGAAAACAATACGGCAAGCCGGTGATCTTCGGGGGCTATCATCCGTCGTTGTTGCCCGACGAAGCCATTCAACATGCCGACTCGGTGTGCATCGGCGAGGCAGAGGCCAACGTGCCGCAAATGATCCGGGATTTCCGGGCCGGACGATTGCAGCCGTTTTATCGAAACGGCTCGGCGGATTTGCGGCGTCTGCCGGTGCCGAACCGCCGTTTGCTGCGGCGGACGGCTTATGCACTGCCCGAAGCCGTGCAAGCCACCATCCTGACTCCGTTTCCGGGCACACCGCTGTTTCGCGACATGGAAGCGCAGGGACGCATCATCGACCGGGACTGGGCTCATTACGATTTCGCCAACGTTGTTTTTGAGCCCAAGCAAATGAGCCGCGAAACTCTTCGCGCCGGGCACCGATGGGTCCTGAACCGGTTCTACGCGTGTTCGGCCATAGCGCGCCGGCTGCTTCGGAGCATGCTTTATCTTCCGCCCTCCACCATCCTCCGCGCGTGCGTCCCGCTCGATTTTGGATACCGAGCCCGGCTGCGGGCCAGCGGAATTCTGGGGAATGGGACTGGATAAGGTCGATACTGGCCGCGGTCGCCTTCTGGAAATTGGCCCGGGACGATTTCGGGCGATACTCTCGCAGCGCGGCGCAGCCGCAGCCAAAATGGGTGGGGCGAGACTCTGTCGAGCCCTGGAATCCTTACTGGCAAAGAAGTCAGGGCTCGACAGGAGTCTCGCCCCACCAACGAATTTGCGCGGCTTGCGCCGATTACGAGAGATACTGATAGAGTAATTTCATCCTCCGCTTTCTTGCGGTGCTCATAGCAACCCAGGGGCCAGCGTTCAAGGCGAAGGCTGGTTTGCCGGCAGCGAAGCCGAAGGTTCGTCGAGGTAGAGATGTATCGTGCGATGGGTGGGCAAAATAGGCGCGAGAAATTTCATCAACTTGCCGTAACCCATCGTCGAGGACGCGAAGACCATGAGGACCGGCGGCCGAGAGCCCTGATCCCGCTCCCGCATTCGGCGGTTCTCCGCGTCCAACTCGCGGCGGAGTTCGGCGGGGCCGGGCACCGGCACTTCGGTGATTTCCAGTTCGGACCGTGAACCTTCCTGCTTCTGGACAGGCGTGACGAAGACCAATTTGCCGGACACTTTCGCCTCTCGTTCGGAAACGACCAGTTCCGCCGGATGAAAAATCCGCGCGCTGCGGTCCAGAAGATTCCGGTCTGGAGTGAAGGCGCGATAGTAAAGGTGCTGGGTCGGCGGAGGCTCGATTCGCACGCCCCGGTCGGAGTCGATCAGAGCGAGAACTCCCGCCATAGCCCGCGCGTGGCCGAGCGCCAAGTCGTCGCCGAAGCGGACTGTGAGGAAGAAGTCGTGTCGTCGCCGGTCCAGAAGAGCGAGCCGTTCCAAAAGCGCCGGCAACGATGACCGTTCTTGGAGGACGGCTCCGGGCTCGTTCAGTTGGACACGCAACGCTTTCAAACGGTCGGCGTCCGAGGAAGGCGTGCCAGCAGCTTCTCCTGTCGCGACAACCTCCAGTTCCAGTTCCTTGACACGAGTTTCGCCTGGGCGATTGGCCGGTTCGATCAGCAGCGTGAGGAGTCCTTCGTTTTCCGGCATGGCTTCAGGATGGATCACGGTGTTTTGGTAAACGACGTCCTTGGGCGCCCGGTGCGGAACTTGGAGGACGGGATTGGCGGCGTTGAAGAGCGACACGATGGACATCGGTTGCACCACGTCGGCGGAATAGACCGCAGAGGCGCCTTCGCGGGCCGCCACGCGCCCCGAACCGGTGAACATGAAACGGCCCTCCGGAAGTGCCTGGCCCGTTCGGCGATCCAGCAGGAGCGATTCGACGGGCATTGGCGGCTGGTCTTTGCGGAAAAGTCGGATCACGAACGATTCGCCCTTGGGCCAGTAGCGGAGCGACCCAGGATCGAACGGCTCGCCGGGTTTCGCGCCCAAGAACTCGAGGGCCCGATGCACGTCGGTCGGCCTGGCGAACGAGATCAAGAGCGTCTCGTAAGTGTGGTCGCTCAACTCGCCGACGAGCAGGAATTCGCAGGGTTCGCTTGGCGCGACAGCCGATCGCTCGACCCAAACTTCAACGCGCCTTCTTGCGCGATCCGCGATCAGTCCGGGCAGGACCAGGACATCTGGCTGGCCTTCGTGCGCTTTGAGGGACGAGGCGTATCGGCTCGACGCGAGAGCTTTGTTGCGGTCGTGGCTTTTTGGTTTGATCCCGAACGGATCAGCGTTCTGCGCCTGAAGCAGCAGCGTGGAAGCGAGGGACAGCCACGCCACGAACGTCTGGGCCTGCCGAGGAGGACTGGCGGACTTATTCATGACGAAGGATCTGGAAAAAGCAATTCAACCACACATGGACGCAGCGCAGCGGGGCCGCAACCAAACCCGGTGGGGCGAGACTCCTGTCGGGCCCTGGAATCGCTGCCAGCAAGAAAGCCAGGGCTCGACAGGAGTCTGGCCCCGGCAGCAGTTCTGTTCGCTTGCCAAGATTTTTCACTACATTTTAGTAGAGCAACCGGTACTTGTTTCCAGGAATCGTGGGGAAGGTCAAGGTTGGGATGCCCCAGGACAGCGTCACGGCCTGCGCCGGAGCGATGTTCATCCGATGATACCCTGATTTGCGGCCCGCGAGACGCGCGCCCTCTGCTGCGGGCGAGGGGCTCGCCGTTCTCCCCTGTCGCCAACAACTGCTGGACGCACTGTTCAGCGCCGGTGCATCCCGAAGTTGTCGGTGATCGTAGCGCAGCCGTCCTCGGCTGCGAGTTCGAGCGGCGTCTCGCCGCCGGGCCGCGTCCGAGCGGGACGCTCGGCGAACTCGCAGGCGAGACGCCCGCGCTACCGACAACCGG
>JACQWK010000278.1 GCA_016209525.1 Verrucomicrobiota bacterium | reverse complement strand
TCACCGTCTCCACCAACCGCGAGTTGGCCAGATACCCGTAGCTCGCCGAATACGTCCCGTCCGAGACGCTCGAAAGCCGCGACGCGTTGTCATACCCGTAGCCCACTCGATACACCTCCGCTCCGTTGACTGTCACCGACACGTTGGTCCGCCGCAGCAAACTGTCATACCCGTAATTGGCCGCTTGAAAGCGCGACTTCTCGAACAGCATCTGGCCCGCCTCGTTGTAGCCTATCTCCGTCATCTCCCCGCTCGCACTGCAACTGATCGGCCGGCCCCGCCGGTCATACGTCCAGACTTTGGGCAACGTCACGCCGTCACTGTAACTCACCGACTCCAGTTCGCCAGCCGGATTGTAGTCGTAGGTGCAGACGATCCCCCGCGCCCAAGTCCGCGTCGCCAACCGCCCCGAAGCCTTGTAAGTGTTGGTCGCGCCCAGCGCGCCGTCATACTCCTGGCGCAGCAGGAAGCCGCGATAGACGTCATAGACCCACGTCGTGACCGGCGTGCTGGAACTCTGCCAGGTCTTCATGGTCTTCACAGCAACCTCACGAGGCTGCTTAGGCGCTTGGCGACACCGTTGGCCGGTCCTGTGAAACGTGAAGTGAGACCGGAACGTGTTCGTGACCGTCGAAGTTGAGACGGCCAGCGCCGCCGATGGCGGAGTAACGAGGCCCAAGTGATGCCCCAACCTGTCCGCCGAAGTGGCCTGGCCACGAAGGAGGAGGCTGCGGCACTGCTGCCACTGATGAAATCACGCTCTCAGGATTGGATCGGATGACAGCCCGATTCGGGAAAGAGAGCCAGCGGGTCCCGGATCGGCTCCCCGTGCCGCGCGCCAGCGCGGCACGGGGGCTGATCCGGGTCGCTTGAAGAGAAACTATGTACTGACGAGGCTGACTTTCCTGGCGTTGCTCTCGCAACAAATCAGTCAGCGCCGACTGAACTCCAAGGCTGCGGGGTCGCTTAATCGCGCTCGCTACTTCGATCCTGCGACCGGCCTCAATTCAATATGGAAACTTCTCACCCAACCCAAACCGTTTATCAATTCGCGGTTCATCCTTGATCCATTGAGGGACCGTCGAGGTTCGATACTTTCGTTTGACTGTCGCCCTTCGGACTTCCTGAAACCACTTGTCCATTTCTTTACCCTGCAGGCTACGGAATGGAAAAAAGACCGTTTGCGGAGGCTGATTCGTGTCCGGCGAGAACGCTGTTCGGCTGTACCATACGTGAGACGGAAACATTGAGTCCTTATCACCGTCAGCGCTGATCCAGTGCCGCAAGGAATCCGTCAATCTGCTTGGAACTCTGTCTATCAAGTACCACTGGGGACTAGGATAATCAGGAAATTCACCCACCCGGATGAAGACACTCGAGTCTCGAAAATAGTAGGTATGTTCACGATGCGATTGGCGTCGATCAATAAACACATAGCACCACCTAGGTTGGACAACAACACGGCCCTCGTTGGCGCTGGTTCGGTTTGTGGACTGGCACCCACAGCCGAGGACGAGTGCCACGACAAAACTGGTCGAAAAATTCCTCATGCCTTTGCCTCCTTTCATTCCCCTCTCTTGACCTCATAGTACGTGCTGTGACACGGAATGTGGTAATCCACTGCTGCGTTCACCAAAGCAATCTGTTCGATGTGGCGTTGGAGGACCGACCGACCTGTTCCCATTATGCTAGCTCGATAGTCGCGTGGTATGAATCGGTTTGGATCGCGGTCTGGATCGGGATACTCGTCTTCCAAACCAAAAAGGTGGCCCACTTCGTGAGAGACGCCAACGTAGTTGGGGACCGTGAAAGGCAATCGGCCTCCAGGTCGGCTGTCTTTAAAAAACCACTCCCGCGCATTGGATTCCCCGTAATCGTTGTAGATTGTGACATCTGCGGTAGGATCGGTTCCCCTATCGAATGTCAGGTCAAACTTAATCTTGATGCCACTCCTACACTTGCAGCAGGCAGTCGAATCTGCGGGTACCAATTTCCATCCGCTGTACCGCTCTTCAAAAGAACGCTCCCACTGCTCCCTTAAACTTCCGTAAAGCTGGCGGAGTCTCTGGGTATTATCTCCGCGAAGTATCTCGACGTTGAGACTGAATACTAACTGACACGTCGCCTCCTGAAAGTCCGCCTTGAAACGCCACTGCCAACCTCTACGCAGGCTGCCCTCAGGCTGCCAGGAAACATCAAGACCAAAGGGATCGAAGGCGCTTACTGGGTTGTTGCCGACGAACCCGTATAGGTTTGGCCCTCCATCTTCACCAGCGGGATCACGGCTCAGCCACCGCCCCGTTGACGGATTGTAGTAGCGGCGCCCGTAATAGACCAGGTCCGTTTCATCATCCGTAAACTTGGTGCTCCATCGGAACGGATTGGCCTTGCCCAGGGTGCCGGTCACGCGAATCGGTTCGCCAAAGGGGCCATACTCGTAGTTGGCGCTGGCCAAGCCGGTCGAGCCCTCCACCAATCCCATCACATTCCCATTGCCGTCCATCGCGGCGAAGTGCGCGACGCCGCTTGACGACTTCACCGCCACAAATCCACCCACTCCGCCCGCTCCTTGCATGCTCCCGCTCACATCCATCCCCCACACATACCGCTGCATCACGCTGTTCGTCGCCCCATCCAGCTCCACCAGCACGTTCCAGCCGTCATAGACGAAACGCCTTTGCAAACCCAACACGTAGCTCCCACTCCCGCTGTCCCAATACCACACCTTCTTGGCCACGCGCCGCCCCAGGTAATCATATTCATACTCCCCCTTGCGCTTCGCCCCGGCGGGCACTCCGCTCTTGGCTTCGATCTTCGTCAGACGGTTCTCCCCATCCCACGTGTTCGACCATGTCCCGTCCGTCAGCAAATTCCCATCCGCATCGTGCGTGAACCCGTCCGTCGCCGGTCCCACATACACATTGCCCGCTCGATTCTCCGGCGCGCCCTCCAACACCGCGCTCACC
>JACQWK010000283.1 GCA_016209525.1 Verrucomicrobiota bacterium | reverse complement strand
GCAGCGAGACGGCGGAACGCGAACCAGATCACCGGATTGAACCAGTGCAACACGCGGAGGGCGGTCACCACCCAGTTCATCGCCATGTCCAGGCGCTTCACGTGGGCCAGTTCGTGCAGGAGGACGTAGCGCAGTTCGCGGGGCGAGAAGGACGCCAGCAGGTTTTCCGGCAACAGCAACCGCGGACGAACGAAACCGCACAGCGCGGGGCTTTTCACGGCGGAGGTTTCCACCACGCTCAACGGCGTGCGCACGCCCATCAGGCTTTTGCAGTCCTCCAGCAGATCGAGCACGGCGCTGTCGGTGACCGGCCGCCGCCGCCGAATCCGCGCCACGAACCGTGCGTTCTGGCATAGAATGCGGAGGAGCAGGAGGATTACGCCAGCCAGCCAGAGCGTTGGGGACCACGCAAGGAGCGTTGAGAGCGTCGAGCGTCGAGGGCCGGTTGGAGGAAGCGAAGCGATATTTGGATTAGCGTGCGGGGGCGTGGTTGACGTAGAAGGCTCGGAGGAGATGCGTTCGGAGGCGTTGGGTGGGACAAGCGGAGGCGTTGTCGTCAAATCGTGAAAAGGTTGAAGCGATGAATCGCGTGCCGCGGCGGAGTGGAATTGGGCGAGATTGAAAATGCTCAAGGCGCTTTCAGGCGTCGCCGGAAGCATGAGGCGAAGCACGACCAACAGCCAAAGGCTATAGCGCCAGCCCGCGGATAACTTTCGCCGGAAGAGCCCTTGGACCAGCAAAACCAATCCGACCAGCACGGACGCCTGCCACGACGTACGCAGCAGCCAGGGGAAGAAGGTTTCTAGCGTGTCCATTGAAGTCGTTCCTTTCTATTTCTCTGAGCGCATGGCAGCTTTGCCTCGTAGCGCAGATTTGGAATCTGCGAGGTGCCAGCGAAACCGGAGCGATCGGCCGAGTCCGGTGCCCAGCCGACTGCAAGTCGGCGATACTGCACAGTGCGGCGAAGCCGCAATCGAAACGGCGCGCGGCCTTCCAGGCCGCAGCGGCCCCGAAAGTTCGGAACGCGCGAAACTCGTCCAACGCCGACTTCCAGATGTACCCGCTGCGGCCTGGAAGGCCGCGCTCCGAAAAAATCGTCGCGCCTTGCGACGATTTTGGGCGATACTGATAGATTGAATGTCTGCGCTACGATGAATTCTGTTTTGCACGCTATTACTCTTTTTCCGCCAGGATCTTCTTGAGTTCCTTGATTTCTTCCGGCGAGAACTCCGTCTGTTTCACCAGGTTGATCAACATTGAAGCGGGCGCGCCGCCGAAGACCCGCTCCATGAACGACCGGCTTTCGCGGCGGACGCATTCTTCCATCGAGACTTTCGGCTTGTACAAGTAACGCTTGCCCTCCTGCTCGAACCGGAGCGCGCCTTTATCGACGAGCCGGCTGAGCAAGGTGCGGATGGTGCGGGGCGCCCAATCGTTCTTGGGCGCCAGTTCCTCGACGATTTCACTGGCGGCAATGGGCGACTTCTTCCAGGCCAGGTTCATGACCTCCCATTCCGCTTCCGAGATCTTGACGGGACGCTTCATATTAACCAGTTGATAACTCACTCGACAGGAAACAGGCCCCGCACCGCATCCCTCTCCCATCGGATGGGGAGAGGGTGGCCGGAGGCCGGGTGAGGGGTGCCTGCTTGCTTCAAGTTTCATGGACAGTTTTCCACTACAGATGTAGCACATATATGCTACACGCGTAGTAGAGCGTCAATGAAAATCTTCGGGCTCTTGACATTGCCACCGAATCTCCGACGGCGTAACTCCCTCTCCTCCACGAAGTGGAGGAGAGGGGCGGGGAGAGGAGGAGCGTTTCATCCAAGCAGGTCTGGCCACAGTACAACACGAGGTGGCCCTCTCCCCGGCCCTCTCCCACTCCTACGTCGTGGGAGAGGGAGAAAACAACGGTGGCAGTGTCAAGATGCGCCCGTCCGGCAGCCCGAGGAAACGGAACCATTGAGCCACGGTTAACATGGTGGTAGGCTGCAGAACTTCAAGCGAACGGTGGGAAATCGTAGATTGGTTGTCGTGGCTGAGACGAAACGAAACGAGTGCTGGCTTGCGACTGCCTATTATGAAGACTAAACGCGCGAAAATTTTAGTGGTGAAGGGATCAGCGCCGCCGGCGGTGGAAGTGGATTCGGAGGCCGCCACGGTTTATGTCCGTTTCCGCCGGGCGAAAGTGGCTCGCACGATTCCACGCCCGGCGCCGAGAATGCATTTGGCCGTGGATGTGGACGCCCGCGGGGCAGTGATTGGAGTGGAAGCAGTCGGGATTAAGGAAATCCAGATCGGCCGGCTCTTAAAGATGGCGGCGGTTCAGGCCCCGAACATCGATTTCTCCCAAGTGCGGTATCTTCCCGCCGGGTTAGGGGCGAGTTGAGCCCGCCGGCACGGTTGAGCCTGAATTCAGCGGTTTGGATCGCCGCAAGAGAACGCAGAGGTCACAAAAAGGATCATTCGGAATTTCACCCGCTCAGCCAAAGCATCTCCCGGAGGCGAGGTTTCCCAACCCCCCTTTCTTCTTTTTGCACTGCAATTGCCCAACTTGCTCGCAGGCCGGCAAGAAGTTATTGAT
>JACQWK010000275.1 GCA_016209525.1 Verrucomicrobiota bacterium | reverse complement strand
ATCTGCGGCGAACACGGCGGAGATCCGGACAGCGTGAAGTTCTGTCATCGGATCGGTTTGACCTATGTGAGTTGCTCGCCCTTCCGCGTGCCGGTCGCGCGGCTTGCGGCGGCCCAGGCGGCGCTTGAGGACGCAACCGCGAAGAAAGTCTCAAAGCCGGCGAAGGCCAAGAAGAGATAGCACACCAAGATTGAAATTCGAAGAGGCCGCTCGGGAAAACCGGGCGGCCTTTTTCGTTGCGAATTGTTGGTGGGGCGAGACTCCCGTCGAGCCCTGACTTCTTTGCCGGCAATGTTGGCGGAACGCGAGATCTGCGACCTTCGCTCGCCCGACGCCGCGCACGCGCTCTGGCTTGCGCCCAGCAACCACACTTGATTATTCTTTTCCGCAGGTAATTTCATGAACCCCTATCCCCTCCAACTCGACATCTCCGGCCCTACTGCTATGTGGACGCGGCCCGACACTGGCTCCTCGCCCGTGTCGTGTGTCGTGTCTAGGCTCAACGCGGTAAAGGGCATTGTCGAATCCGTGCTGCGCTGGAAATCCGTGAAGGGTGGAACGGGCAACTTGCCCGTCCCGCTCGGCGACCCGCCGAGCGGAATGGTGGGAAATGAGAATTCACTCCAGGGAGCCACCGCAAGGAACAAATCAGCGATCCATGCGACCAGGCCACAAACCACAGCGGGCCGCACCGGAACCGCAGCGCGGACTTGCAGTCTGCCGTATCGCGATGAGCATCCGCCGCCGCATTTCCACGCCAGCTACGGGGAGTTTTCCGCGCAGATTTCCATCCGCCAGCCTGCGGTGCTCCGAGGCCGACTCCCGCCACGGGTGCTGGGCTACGTGACGGAGTGGGCTGTGCTCCACGAAGAAGAACTGCTGCGCTGCTAGGAAGCCGCGCAGACGGACCGGCCCGTCGGGAAAATCGCACCGCTCGTCTGACGGCCATGCTTTCCGACCCCACCCGTCTTCGCGTCAAGCGCCCGTTCCGCGACGGTACCGCCCCGTGCGCGACCGAGAACGATGTCATTCCGGCTTTCCTGGAAATGGTCGTTAACCAATGACCAATCACAGAACGCAAGTAACGGAAGCCTGGACTGCAAATGAAATTCTACGCCCATACCGATGACGACGGCGGCAAATGGCAACCGCACGCAACGCACTTGCAGAATGTGGCGGAACTCGCCGGACGGTTCGGTGCAAGTTGCGGTTTGGACGACGCGGCTAAATCCGCTGGCCTGCTCCATGACCTCGGCAAGTACCGCAAGGAGTTTCAGGAATATCTCTGCCACAGCCGCGATGCCGGGACGGAAACACACCACGCAATCTATGGAGCCGCACTCGCATTCCGGCAAGCCGAGCAAGACCATCCGCACCTGCTCCCGGCAGCCTTTGCTGTAGCCGGGCACCATGCCGGGCTTCCAGATGTGACGGACCTGAGGCAGAGAACGTGGAGGGAACGAGGTATCGGACCAGCGAGCGCGTGCCGAGGCTGGCAGAAATGCTGGAATCGGAACTCGGCCAACTGCGGTTCGATTCATCTCCCGCGCTTCAGTCTGCCATCCTTAACGAAGACGAACTCTCATTGGAGTTCGCCACGCGGATGATTTTCGCCGCACTGGTGGACGCTGACCGACTCGATACGGCGCATTGGCCGGATGCGGTTCCGTCCGAGCGCCTGCTCGACGCCGCCCGCCTGTTACAGCTTGCGGAAATGGAGCGAAAGCGGAAGCGTAAAGGGAGCGACGACACTGACGCCAACCGCGAGTTGAATCTCCTGCGCAACCTCCAGCGCTACATGGTCAACGTGGTTCGCCGCGATTTCGAGCTTTTGCTCGGCCAAAAGCACCTCCGAGAATTGCTTCCAAATCTCGACCTCCACGTTCTCAAGAGCGGCCACTACCACCTGGACTTAGGACTGCTCGTCAACCGTGCCCGCCCTCTCGAAGACTACCTCCAATGAAAACTCCCGTGACCGTCAGCCCTTATTCGCTGAACATCTCCGCCAATACTGCAAAGATGGCTTGGGCGGTCAGGGCATCGATCCTGCCAACACGCCGGACGAGTCGCCCTTTATCAACGCAGCGCATTTGGTCAACCGCGATTTCGCCTTCCCGTCCCGCAAACTCGCAGGCCACGCGGGACGGATACCCGTGGCGGGCCGCCGTCATCGGGGCTACGAGCACCGTGGCCAGCATCCGGTTCAGGACGCGGGGCGAGACAATGACACAAGGCCGCCTCTTTTGCATCTCTGCGCCTCGCGTGGGATCGAGGTCGGTCAGCCAAACGTCAAAGCGGTTCATGCCCCGCCTTGGCTTCGACTGTTTCCATACGGCTTTGGTTCCTCGTGCAACACGGCTTCCGGCGTGTTCGCTGAATTCGCCTCAACAGATGCTTTCACTTCGGGTAAGCTGGTCCAGTGGGCCAGTGTCTCCTCGTCTTCGCCTTCATCCGCCAATGAACCGGCCGCAGTCTTCAGGGCCTCGTCCCATCCCTGACGCGGGCGCCAGTCTCGGGCCGCAACGATCAGCGTCCGGTTCTGGACGATCACGGTGGCTTCCTCACCAATCCCACAGGCGTCCAGCAACTCCTTCGGCAGAAGCAGCCCGAAGCGGTCGCCTAACTTCTGGATCTTTGTCTGCATGGCGAGAAACTATCAAACCGTGCGCCGCAAAGCAAAGGCGCGTTTCCCGTCCCGGCTGCTTTTGAACCCACGAAACTCTTATGCATCCTGAGAATTTCGTCTCCATCCGTGTCTGGGGCGACTTCGCCTGTTTCACCCGTCCCGAAATGAAAGTCGAGCGCGTCAGCTATCCCGCTATCACCCCCAGCGCGGCGCCTGGACGCGCTTGCACGAAAAACTGCTGCTCGGATACCCTCGAAGGCAACTGAAGCAATGAAACCTTATCCGCTCCGCCTTGAAATCTCCGGCCCCATCGCCCTCTGGGCGCCCGGACACCCTGCCCAATCCTGCCTCCTACCTGGACGCCTTCCAACGCCGGCTGGAGCGCGGCCGCTGGTTCTATACGCCTTGCCTGAGCTGGAAGGGATTCGTGCCGGGCTATGTCCGCGTATGATGGACTTTCGATCATGAACGAACCTCTCCCCGGCGCCTCGCACGAACAAATCGGTACGCTCATCCGCCTCGTGCGGAATCATCGGGTCATTTTGGATTCTGATCTGTCCAAGCTGTATGAAGTGCCCACCAAGCGTTTGAATGAGCAGTTCCGTCGAAATCTCGATCGCTTCCCTGAAGATTTTGCCTTCGAGCTTACCCAGGACGAATGGACGGCTTTAAGGTCGCAAATTGCGACCTTAAAGGCGGGCCGGGGCAGCCATCGGAAGTACCTTCCCATCGCATTCACTGAGTTCGGCGCTCTGATGGCCGCCAACGTCCTCAATAGTCCGCGCGCCGTTGCCCTGAGCGTTTATGTTATCCGCGCCTTTGTGAAAATGCGCGAAGACCTCGCCACCAATGCGGTGATACTTAAACGCCTGGCCGAAATTGACAAAACCCTGCTCCTGCACGATCAGGCGCTCCGCGAGATCGTCCAGAAACTGCGCCCGCTTTTGGCACCGCCGCCACAACCGTCAAAGCCCGAGATCGGTTTCCATGTCAAAGAAGAAGCCGTGCCTTACCGAGTGAGACGGAAATCTCCCCGATCGTCAATTATCTCCGCGATGAATTGAAGGAATTCGTGCCGGACTGCGTCGGGCCGTTCCGCGGCGACACCGTCCCGTGCGCGATCGAGAACCACGTCATCCCGGCTTTCCTCGAAATGGTGTTCGACCAGCCGCAGAATTCGAGAAATGGAAGTCTCAACTGAAGATGAAGTTCTACGCGCATACAGCAACCTTGCCTGACGGATCGCCTGACCGTGACCCATCCCGATGGCAACCGTTGTCGGCGCATCTCCGCAACGTCGCTGAGCGCGCCAGAGAATTCGCCGCCCCGCTCTGCCTCGCCGCTGAAGCCGAACTGGAAGTCGGTGAATGTGCCCCAGCCCGCTGCGAGATTTGCGCGCCCGTCCAATTCCACCGCTACGCCTTCAACTGCGGTGGGCCGCACGGTGGGCGTCCGGATGGCCTCAATGCGGGATTGAGTGGATTCTCCTCGCTCGTGTAACTTTCTCTGATCTATGAAGAAGATTGTTGCTCTCAAAGTCCTCGACCGCTACCGCGTCTGGCTCCGCTTTGACGACGGTGTGGAGGGTGAGGTGGACTTCTCTCACAAACCGCGCACCGGCGTCTATGCGCCCTGGCGGGACCCCGGCTACTTCAGTCGCGCGCACATTGGTCCATACGGCCAGTTGCGCTGGGACGATCAGCTCGAGTTTGGCCCGGATTCGCTCTGGCAGCGCGTGACGGGCAAGCAGCCCGCCGACCTCGCCCCGGTCCCCAACCCCGCGTCCACTCATGCCTGAAATCAGCCGCTTCCTGGGCATTGTCATCCAGATCGAGCATCAATCTAACCTTCAGCGATGATGTCCCGTGCCTGAAGCCCGAATGCCGCTGCGGCAGCGAGCATGTGTCGGTCGTGAGTGTAAATCTCCTGAAACCTTTGCGTGAGCGCGGAGGCGAGATGAAGCGCATCCGCGGCCCGCAGGAACACCATGTCCGAAGCCGCGGCGATTTTCTCGCAGGCGAGATGAACGGAGTTCGTTTCGACCGGGAACCAATGCCAGACTCCGTTCGACTCGTCCTCCTGAAACAGTCGAAAGGTCGCGGCGGCTTGCTCAGCGGTGATCAGCCGTTCTCGGACGTTTCGTTTCACTGCCGTCCAGAATTCCACGCGGCCGTGCAGGCTGCAGCCCATCCCCTCCGAGGATTCAGCCAGCCGCCGAACCGGGGCGCTGCCCGCTTCGTTCAGGTAACACTTGATGATGTAGGACGTGTCGAAATAGATCATCGCCCGTTCCGATCTTCGGAAACAAAGATGGTCGAATCGGCGCTCGTCGTCGGCAGTGTGGCCGGATCACGGTGTGGAAGAGGTTTCCCGGAACGTCGCGCGCCCCGCGCGGCTGTGAGCACCGCCAGCGGCTCGCCTTGCTCGGTAATCACGAAGCCGTCCCGGCGTGCAGCTTCCTGGACCAGTTGCTCCGTCCGATCATGCAGGTCCCGAATGGTAATCGCTTTCATGCGCACTATTTAACACAATCCGCATCTTATGACCACCGTGTTTCTTCGCACTTGGGGCGATGGAAGAAATTCCTGCCGGACTGCGTCGGGCCCTTCCGCGACGGCACCGCCCCGTGCGCGTCCGAGAACCACGTCATCCCGGCTTTCCTCGAAATGGTGTTCGACCAACCTCAAAGCGTGATGAATTCAAACTGAACTGGAGATGAAGTTCTACGCCCACACGGCTGAAGATGAAAATGGTAAACGGTTGCCAAAGTCCGCTTGGCAATTGTTAAAAGACCATCTCTGCCAAGTGGCAAAACTTGCCAAAAGCTTTGCCTCTGCGATGGCGCTTGAAACCGAAGCCTTTCTCGCCGGCCTGCTGCATGATCTGGGAAAATATGCCGAGCGCTTTCAAACCCGTCTCGACGACAATTCGATTCACGGCATCAATCACTGGACCGCCGGTGCCCGAAGAGCCGCGGAGTTGAACTCCTCGCTCGTGGGGTACGCAATTGACGGGCATCACACGGGGCTGCCTGCCGCAGTGGCACTGCAGCAATCCTTGAAGAAGATGGAGGATTCTATCATGGCTCGCGAGCACACTGGCTGCACCGAATCGGTGGCGGAACTCATGAGCCGTCTCGTCGCTGATGGCGTTCAGTTGCCGCTTGCACCCGCGCGCCTGCAGGAGGATTGGTTCGCGGCCGCATTGCGAACCAGGATGCTTTTCAGTTGCCTCGTGGATGCGGACTTTCTGGACACCGAGAAGCACTTCGATCCCGAAGCGGCAGCGCAGCGCGCCGTGCCACCGCTCCAGCCAGGCCAAGCTCTCGAATTGTTGCAAGCCGCTTTGGCTGCGAAGCCGTCCGATGGTCCGGTCAACCGACTACGCCGCCAGTTACTCGCTGATTGCCTCAATGGCTCAGAGAAATCGCCGAGCCTGTTTACACTCACGGCGCCCACCGGCAGTGGAAAGACTCTCGCCTCGCTCGCATTCGCGCTGCGGCACATTGCCCACCACAACGTTGCGCTTCCGCCAAACGACCCGCGGCGACTGCGCCGCGTCATCGTCGTAATTCCCTACACCAGCATCATCGAACAGACGGCACGCGTGTTCCGCGAACTCTTCGAGACAGAGTTCGGCGTGGATTACGTGCTGGAGCACCACAGCGCAGTCGCGCCGCGCGAGCGAAAAGAAGACACGGGCCGCGACGCGGAGGAGGAGCGTCTCCGTCGTGCCCGATTGGCGGCGGAGAATTGGGCTTCGCCGGTTATTGTCACGACGAGCGTCCAGTTCTTTGAGAGCTTGTTCGCTCACAAGCCCAGCGATTGCCGCAAACTCCACAACATCGCTCGCTCGGTTGTGCTGTTCGATGAAGTGCAAACCCTGCCTGCACGGCTCGTTCCTTCGTTGCTCTCCGCTGTGCGCCTGCTGACCCAGGAACCCTACGGTGTGACGGCGGTTTTCATGACAGCCACGCAACCCGCTTTCGCATCGGCGAAGGCTGCGCTGCCCTACGGCTGGGATCCAACTCCAATCGAGTCTGACCGAAACGCGTTGGCGGAAACGATGCGTCGCACACGAATCGAATTGCCCCGGCAGGACGAACGACTTTCCTGGCCGGCCGTGGCAGCGAAGCTCGGCGAGCACCCGCAAGCCCTTTGCGTGGTCAACACCACCGCACACGCTCGTGAGCTATTCCGACTGTTGCCGATGGAGAATCGCTTTCACCTCTCCGCTCGGCTTTGCCCGGCGCATCGCCAGGAGAAGCTGAAACTCATCCGCGAACGGCTTGCCGCAAACCAACCTTGCCGCCTCGTTTCCACGCAGCTTATTGAGGCGGGCGTTGACGTTGACTTTCCCGTCGCCTACCGCGCGTTCGGACCGCTCGACTCCATCATCCAAACCGCCGGCCGCTGCAATCGCGAGGGCCGCCATGAGGAACCATGTCCCGTCATCGTGTTCCGCCCCGAAGACAATGCGACGCCACCGGGCGCATATCGCACCGCCACAGCCAAGACCGAGGAATTTCTCGCCCGGCATCCAGATGCTCCGCTCCATCAGCCGGAATTCTACGCCGCCTATTTTGCTGAGTTATACCGGCTGCAAGGCCCGGAGAAAGCCGAGGCCGACAAGGTCTTCGATTTCTCCGCGAAGTTCGATTTTCCCGAAGCAGCCAAAGCTTGCCGGCTCGTCGGTGAGGACACCCGCAGCGTGCTGGTCAAATGGCGGGATGGCGAAGGACTCATCACAAAGCTCCGCCGCGAAAAGCATCTCTCTCCCGATGAGTGGCGGCGCGTCCAGCGATTCTCCGTCAACCTCTATATGGGCGAGTTCCTCCAAGCTCAGGCCCGTGGCTACATCGTCGAGGCAATCGAAGGCGTCTGGTTTTGGAACTCCAAATACGACGATGCCCTCGGCGCTTGTCATCCCGAAGGTGACGACTTCTGTCCATGAAATCTCCAACTCACCAACCCAAACCGAAGGTTCGATCATGACCATTCACCTCCGCACTTGGGGCGACCTCGCCTGCTTCACCCGGCCCGAAATGAAAGTCGAGCGTGTGAGCTACCCCGTCATCACGCCCAGCGCCGCGCGCGGCCTGCTGGAGTCTATCCTCTACAAACCGCAGTTCCGCTGGCGTGTCCGGCGCATCGCTGTAAAGAAAGTCATTCGCTTCCTGAGCTTCCGGCGCAACGAAGTAAAGAAGACGCTCCCGGAGGCAGCGGCGAAACGCTGGATGCGCGGCGCGCCAATCGAGCCGTTCTTCGCTGAGGACGAGCACACCCCCCGCAACACGCTCGCGTTGCAGGACGTGGAATACGTCATCGAAGCGAGCTTGCATCTTACGCCACTCGCCAACCTGCCTCGCCGAAAGCCGCCGGTTGAGGACGAGCCGGACGGCGACGACAGCCTCGTGAAATACGTCGCCATGTTTCAACGTCGCGCCAAAAAAGGCCAGTGCTTTGCCCAGCCCTGCTTCGGTTGCCGGGAATTCCCCGCTCACTTTGAACTCGCTGGCGAATCCGCGATGCGGGTCGAGCCAAACCCAAACACCAACACCGCCCTTGGCCTGATGGTTTATGATGT
>JACQWK010000274.1 GCA_016209525.1 Verrucomicrobiota bacterium | reverse complement strand
GCCCAGTGCCGTGCGGGCTTCCTCGAGCTTCTCCAGGAGGGTGCGATAGACGTCGCCCTCGCGGGTCTCCTCGGCCACTAAGTTCCACAGGTGGCAGACCTCCGTCTGGCCGATGCGGTGGATGCGCCCGAAGCGCTGCTCGATGCGATTCGGGTTCCACGGCAGGTCGTAGTTCACCATCAGATGGGCGCGCTGGAGATTGATCCCTTCGCCCGCCGCGTCGGTGGCCACGAGGATTTGCACGTCCTTGTCCTGGGTGAAAAGCTCCTGTGACTTGGTGCGCTCCTCGCGGCCCAGACTGCCGTGAATGATGACCACGGCTTCCGGCTGCCCCAGCAGCTTGCGCAGATTCCCGGCGAGGTAGTTCAGCGTGTCGCGGTGCTCGGTGAACAGGACCAGTTTGCGCCGGTGGCCGTGGGCGTCGAACATCTCCTGATTGTTTTGGAGCAGCGAGGAGAGTTCATCCCATTTGCGGTCTTTGCCGCTTCGGCGGACTTCGAGCGCGAGGTTCTCGAGACGGTGCAGAATGGCGATTTCCTTTTCCAGTTCGGCGATGGTCTGCGCCGCCGTCGCCTGGTCGATGATTTGGTTCTCGGTGTCCTCCACCTCGGCGTCGGGCGCGTCGTCGAGGTCGTCCAGGTCGTCCGGCGTGAGCGTGGGGCCGGTGGTGTCGAGGGGCACAGCGGCGCCACGGCGGAGCAGTTGCTCCTCGCGCAGCCGTTTTTCCAGGCGCTCGCGGCGGCGGCGGAGCGATTGGTAGATGGCTTCCGGTGACGACGCCAGCCGGCGTTGCAGGGACGTGAGGGCGAAGCCCACCGTCCCGCGCCGGCCTTCGCTGTTGAGGCGGTCGGCCAGGTTGAATTGCTCCTGCACGTAGTTGGTGACTTCCTTGTAGAGCCGCGCCTCGCCATCGGACAACTTGTAGTTGACGGTGTAGGCGATGCGCTCCGGGAACAGCGGAGTTCCATCGAACGTGAGCAGACGCTCCTTCACCATGCGCCGCATGAGGTCGCTGGTGTCCGTCGTGTGAACGCCATCGCGGAACTTGCCCTCGAACCGGTCGGCGTCGAGCAGCGCCATGAAAAGCTGGAAGTCCTCTTCCTTGCCGTTGTGCGGCGTCGCGGTCATCAGCAGGAAATGCCGCGTGAGGCCCCCCAACAGCCGGCCCAAGTGGTAACGCTTGGTGTATTTGACTTCGCCGCCAAAGAACGTGGCGGACATCTTGTGGGCTTCGTCGCAGACGATGAGGTCCCAGTCGGTATCCTTCAGCTTGGCCTGAACCTCCTCGTCACGGCTCAGCTTGTCGAGCCGGGCGATGCAAAGGGAGTTTTCGCGGAACCAATTGCCCGTGCGGGCCGCCTCCAGCTTGTCGTTGGTGGCGATTTCAAACGGCAGGTTGAACTTGCGCCAGAGTTCGTCCTGCCATTGTTCGACCAGGTTGCCAGGGCTGACCACGAGGCACCGTTGAAGGTCGCCACGGATGAGCAGTTCCTTGATGAACAAGCCGGCCATGATGGTCTTGCCCGCGCCGGGGTCGTCGGCCAGGAGGAAGCGGAGCGGCTGGCGCGGCAGCATGGCGTCATAGACGGCGGTGATTTGGTGCGGGAGCGGTTCCACCAGTGAGGTGTGGACCGCAAGCAGCGGGTCAAAGAGATGGGCCAGTCGGATGCGGTGGGCCTCGGAGACGAGGCGGAAGAGCTTGCCGTCGCCGTCGAAACTCCACGGACGGCCAGCGGTGACGATTTCCAGCGACGGTTCCCGGTCGCGGAACAGAATTTCGGTGCCTACGCGGCCCGCGCTGTCCTTGTACACGACTTCCAGCACGTCGGAGCCATGCCACTTCGTGCTGACAAGCTCGGCGAGAGCATCGGGCACGATGCCTTTGACGAGCGTTGCGGTCGTAAGGTCTTCAAGCTTCACCATTGTCGCCAGCATCGTCTAAGTTCACGACTCGGAAAGACAGCGAAAAAACGGCCGCAGCTCGAAAAACTTGATGACGGCCAGGGCTTCGTACGTTTTGCCCAGGCCGACGCTGTCGGCCAGGATGCAGCCGTTGTGAGCCAGGATTTTGTTGATCAGCCCTTTGACGCCGTCTTTCTGGAAATCGAAGAGGACTTTCCAAATCTCCGTATCGAACAGCGTCGTCTTGCCGAGGTCCGCGTCGGTCTTGCGCGCATCGCCGAGGAATTTCTCGAAAATGTGGAAGAGTGTTTTGTAGTAGATGAACTCCGGCGCGTGATTCTGATAGACCTGGGCGAGGTACTGGAGGACCTCGGCTTTGACATCTTTGACCAGGTTCGCGTCGGCCCAGAGTCGGTCGAACCAGTCCTTCAGTTCCTGACGATCGGCGGGATCGCTCGCGATGAGATTCAATTCGATGTTGCTGCCGGCGTCCTGCAATCCGAGTCCACGCGGTGTGAAATTGGAACTGCCGAGAATGGCGACCGCATCTTGTCCATCGTTGGCGACGTGGTAGAGCTTGCCGTGAAGAAAGTTGCTCTGGCAGACGGTTTTGATGTCCACCTTCTGCCGAATCCATTCGGCGCACTCCTTGGCGACGCGCTTTTGCTGGAGGGTATTGGCCAACTTCAAGCCCTCAGGGGCGATGAGGAACGCCTTCGTCTCCGTCTTGGTCGGGTCGAGCGATTTCACGAATGAGGGTTCGCCAAAAAGAAAATCCATGTGGCCAATGCGGTCGAGCCAGTCCTTGAGCGCAGCATAGGCGTAGATGGTGAAGTAGGCAGAAACGACCGACAATTGTGAACCGTCGCGAATGTGGGGCTTCAGGTAGTCACCGACGGTCCCGCAATAGTGATTGTCCCGAATGCCGGAACTGCTCGACGGTTGTTGCATACCTTTCGTGAGGTGTACCAGAATTGTTGGTGAAAAGCAGGCTCGATTTGGCGGGAAAAGCCAAGCAGGAATTGCGGAGAGCAATGCGCATTGCGAAGGGCGATGCCGGAAAGGCTGACGGCGAACTGGCGGTCGTGGGCGTAAGCCAGGCGGATGCGCGCGGATTCGATGAGCAGACGCAGTTGCTCGGCGTTCACCAACGGGGTCTTGTTTTCGGAGGTCGGTGCCGCGATGGCGAGTGCAACGGCTTCCTGTTCGGTTATGATTGCCTCGTCGAGCGTGCCGTTCGGGAGACGAACCCGGCATTCGAAGCCCTTGGCAAGAGGTCGAGCGCCTTCGAGGATGACGGGCACGTCAAAGTGGCCGGGTAGGGAAACCGGCTGGCCGAATGGCAGCGACAGGTTGCCTAAGGAAGGCTGGCCTGCCGCCGTAATTTAAGGGCTGGGCGACACGTGCTGCAACGCTCGCGTGTGCGTTCAGCCCTGTCTTGTCCGCCGTAGTCTTTGACGAAGGCGGATCGGGGATGGCTTGTTCGTGGATGGATGCTTGTGCCTGAAAAAGCGAAGGGGCGTGACTTACTCACGCCCCACGACAGGCACTGGCATGCCCTCAACGGAACGCTTTCAGGCACGCCCGATGTGGGCGTGCCTTCGAGCGCCGTCCTGAGATCGAAATTGCCAGTTTCGTGATGGACAGCAGCCGAAGCTCGCGAAATCAGTTGTTGGTTTTGTGGCTACATCGTTTTTCGTTTCGGATTCAACGTCGGCGAGATTACCGCAGGCGAGCGGGCCGCTTCAAATTGTTTTGCGGTTTTCTCTTTTGCGGCGTTCGAGTTTGCCTCAGGCTCGGATTTCGGGATGAGCCTAGAAGCGGCGATTGAACCGCGAATGGACGCGAATACGCAATGGTTCACGCATTCACATCGATTCACCCGAGCGGGGATCGCCATTCCCTCCAACAATTCGCGTGTGTTCTCGTCTATTCGCGGTTTTTTCAATTTCAACTGCCGAATTTAGGATGAAAGCTATTTGCCGACTCAGGTCCGTTCTTGAGGGATTGCTGCTTGCCGCAGCGATGAAAATATCCGGTGATGCGCCGCAGTTCGCCGACGCCAAGCGGGGCCTGTATTTTCCGCCACCCGGCGAATCCCTTGAGGTTCAAGTCCGCCGCAATCCCACCGAAGTTGGCCTGAAGACGAACTTCATCGTTGAACTGAAACCCCACATTCGCGGTCGCTGGGCGCTGTGGCGGCATGGTTACACGACGTGGGTGAACACCGACGGCGATTTCTATCCGGGCGCGGACAAGGCGTGGGCTTGGGGTGCAGGCGCCGGAAGCTCGCGCGTAATGTGGAATCGAAACAACGGCCTGGTCTTCGCCGCCTTTGGCGCCGACTCCCGCCCTTCAACCAACGGCATTCCCCACATCCTGGAGCAGTCCGTCGTGGGGCCGAATCCGCTGCTCCAAGCAGACGTAGCAGCCGATGTCGGGGGGCTGGCGATAAGATCAGAAATCAGAAATCAGAAATGGAACCCGGCCGTCAAAAGGACGACGGGTATCGCGGCATCTGGTATTACAACCAACCCTCGAAGGAGGAGTATCGCTACTTTACGAACAAAGACGGCGACCACGTCTGGCGATTGCCTATAAAGATGGCGGGGGAAGTCGCCAGACCGGAGGTGGCATGGTGAGGCTTCTGAAACCTGCAAAGGCTCTATGAAAATGCCAAGCAAGACTCTGTGCGCTTGTATGGCGCTGGCGCTGCTGTGCGCCAACGCCGCCTTCGGGGAGGTTGAGGAACTGACCTCGGTGAAGATCGGCGAAACGACGTACGGCGCGAGGGCGGATGAACGCGGGCCCATCGGCGGAGGCCAGGGTTACACCGGCGGGGTCACCAAAGGCGACTACGTGGTGAAAGACCTGGACGATTTGCTCGACGCGTTGGCGAAGGCGCGCGCGGGGCAGATCGTCTTCATTCCTGGCGAGACTGAGATCGACTTGACTACCCGCATCTACATCGAGCAACTCGTCCTGGAGGTGCCGGCTCGCGTCACTCTGGCGGGAGAGCGGGGGAACAACGCTTCCAGGGGAGCGCTCCTCACCAGTGACGCATTGAAGACGCCCGTGATGATTCGCGCTGGCGGTCCTGACGTCCGCATCACCGGGCTGCGCATCCAGGGGCCTTGTGCGAAGCGCTACCTCGATCACCATCGCCGGGCCTTTGGGCCGGGCGGAGGAGGACACGCCTACTACTACAAGTTCCCCACCTCAGACGGCATCACCACCCGGCACCCCGGCCTGGAGGTGGACAATTGCGAAATCTCCGCTTTCGCCCACGCCGGGATCGCCCTGGGTCAAGGGGACGGCCACCGGATTCACCACAATTTCATCCACCATTGCCAGTACAACGGCCTTGGCTACGGCATCAGCCACGATCGAGCGTCGTCGCTCATCGAGTACAACCGGTTCGATTGGAACCGTCATTCCATCGCTGGCACGGGCCGGCCGGGATGCAGCTACGTGGCCCGGAATAACGTGGAGCTGGGGGAGTCGCTGAGCCACTGCTTCGACATGCACGGGGGCCGCGACCGCAAGGACGGCACCGACATCGCCGGCACGAACATCGAGATTTACAGCAACACGTTCCGCGCCGCGCCACCGGCGGTCGTGATCCGCGGCGTGCCGGAGGAGAAGTGCGACATCCACCGCAACTGGTTCGTGCGGCACGGGCAGCCAGAGCAAGCCGTCCGCGCTGGAGCGAAGACCCGCGTGCATGACAACGCCCACGGGACTGAACACAGGGTCGTTCCATGACCAATAAGCCATGCACAGATCGCTGAGCTTAGCCTTATTGTTTGTCATCGATTGCCAAGCCGTTCAGCCTCCTGGGCACGCGACTGACCAGACGGCGGCGGTGGTCTGGCCGGCACCGGAGTGGACGGCCGCTTCCCCCGAAATCCAGGGCATGTCCACGTCCAAGCTGGACGCCTTCCGGGATTTCGTCGGCGGGCGCGGTTGCGTCGTGCGGGACGGCTTCATGGTCTATACATGGGGCGACCGCGCCATCCGGACCATGGTGTACTCAGCCTGCAAGCCGTGGATCTCACATTTCGTCTTCAAAGCCGTCGAGGAGGGGCGTATCCCAAGCTTGGATCAGAAGGTGAGCGTCTGGGAGCCGCGGCTGAATGGCATCAACGCCGCCCTGGGTTACAAGGACCGTGACATCACCTGGCGGCACATGGCCAACCAGATTTCCGCCGAGATGATTCCCGGTCAGCGAACCATCGGACGCGTGAAGCGTCCGCAGCGACAGACCGGCGCGCCGGGCACGCGCTACAGTTGGCTGTGGTGGGCGAACGGTGTGCGTCCCGACGGCAAGCGTTTCTGGCCGGCCGGCCCGCTCGACGCCTACGCGGCGATGGCCGGCAGTCACAATGTGGCCATGGCCATTCCCAGCCTGGACCTGATCGTTGTCTGGTGCATCGACTGGCGCAAGGATCTGGACTGGAACCCCGACATGAATCAGGCGCTCAAGCTGCTGGTGCAGTCCGCCGCGCATGCTGGTCTTGAACCCGATGGCAAGAGGGAGCTATCGGAGAGAGCGACGTCCAACCAGCCCCTTCCTCTGGAGGTGCGAGACGAACGGTTTTACCTGGACGGAAAACCGTTTGACATGTGAGGAATCCGCGTGGCCAGTGCCACCAAAGACGCCGCTCAGACTGATCACTTGATCGCCCAACTCGACGATTACATGGCGCACGGAGTCAACGCGGTCACGGTCTTCTTCCATCACAGTCCCTGGTGTCAGGGGCCAACGGCCATGCGGTATGACCTGGGTGGAGACGGGACCGAGAAGGAACCGGGCATTCGTTGGCATTTGGAGTATGTCAGCCGCCACGCGAAAACGCGGTGAACCCCTGGCACAGCGGTTCCCAAGATTCTCCTGTGCGCAGCACACAGGCCTGGCGCTCGTAAGCGGGCACGTATCTTGGAGGAAACCAAAGACAACGGTCGTTTGGTCCGTCCAGGATATGCCAATCTTCCCAGGTCTCACGGACAAAACGGATGACGTTCCGGGGTCGCGGCATCAGACGTTGGAACCTCGATCAAAAAGTTGTCGGTGCACAAATGAAAGCCGTGGTAGAGAAAGTCAAACTGTGGCTGGGAATTACCTAAATCGGCCTGCCGAATCCGGTCCAACGCCTCAAACGCACTGCACCCGGCAATCGTTTCAAGGAGCCGAGGAATCATCCTTGTAGCCATTCTCAAGAACTTTCTCTCACGTACAGCCTGGTCAAGAAGCGCAGTTGACCCTGTTACTGTCGGCCGTTAATTTGGCGTCATGAGCACGGTGACCGAGATCAAGGAAGCCTTCAGACGGTTGCCTGATCGCCAGAAACTCAAGCTGGCGCGCTGGCTCCAAACACAAGTGGATGACCGGTTCAACGACGAGGAGTTGATGAGGATCGCCGCGGAGGGCGCTCGCGCCCTGGACAAGCGGGAAGCCGTCTATGCCAAGCGCAAAGCGCGGTGAGGTCTGGCAGATTGACTTCGGATTAGCGGCCAAGGTTCGTCCCGCTTTGGTGCTTGCCTGTGATATTGCCGACGAAGACCGGGTCTTGGTTGCAGTCGTTTATCACACCACGGCCTTGCGCGGTTCGCGTTATGAAGTTCCCATCCGCGTTTCGGGACTCGAAGATGGCGGCTTCGACGCGCAAAGCCTCTACACGATTCCCGCTGTCAAACTCATTCGCCGTCGGGCGGCGCTGAATCCTGCTCAGATGAAAGCGGTGGAAGAGAAAGTCAAACTATGGCTGGGAATCACCTAAATCGGCCCGTCCAATCCGATCCAACGCCTCAACCGCACTGAACCGGGCGATCGTTTCAAGGGGCCGAAGAACCATGCTTGTAGCCATTCTCAAGAACTGACCGCTTGCTGACCCCTTGCGCGAGGATTTTCTTGCCGCGAAGGAACACAGAGATCGCATAGAGGCAACTAGCTTTCTTTGCGTTCCTTGCGCTCTTTTGCGGCTGATCCTTGGAGTTGCGGCTCCGCAGCGCTGTCTTGTGGCCAATCACCTGCCGGATTCGGGTAAGCCCGGTAACAAGGATCGACCCGGCGGCCAATCAGTTCGCTACTTCGCGTTTGGCTACCCATTCCCGTTTCTGGGGCTCGCCGCCACCGCGTCCGGGAGCTTCCATCGTGCCCTTGATCGTATCGCCGCTGATCTTGCCGACGTATTTCGTGGTGAACTTATTATCCTGAAACGTCCGAGTCACGCTGAAGGAGATTTCGTCACCTCTTATTCCGCCTTCCTCAATCGCGACGGCGGTAGTTTGACCACCGCGACCGGGTGTCGTGAGTGTTCCCGTCACTTTTTCGCCTTCGAGCTTGAGTTTGAGAGTGCTCTTCCGAGGTTCACCGCCTTGTCGGCCTGGCGTAGTCCACGACCAAATGTCGGTGGGATCGGCGATTTCGACGGCTGCCCTCTGATTCATCGTGGGGTTAGGCTCAGTTTTTGACGGATCGGTCAAGTGAGTAAGGGCCGGAGCGCGGATACCTTCATCCGCGACGCCGGCGGTCGTGGGACCCACAACGGATGTGGGCATCGGTCGGCCTGGCGGAAACTGAGATACACCCTTCGGCTCCTGGTAAACTGCCCCAGCCCCAAGCGAGCCACGCGTCGGCGGAACCTCCGTGGCACGGTTGTTCGGCGACGCGGCGGCACCGAGTTCTCTCAACTTCGCTTTTGCCTCCTCAGGCACCTCAACTTTCGTCGTGCCGACGTCCTTGATTTCAACCGAGGGGGTTTGGTTTATCTCACCTTCCGAACCGGAACTGCTGGCACGCATGCTAGAGCGCAGGAGCACAGTGGTCGTGTATTCGTATTTCGTCAGCACGCCGTTGTTCACCCAAAACTTCACGAACCCTTTTGACGCCCCTTCGAGTATGCCAGCGCCGAACGATGTTTTGATGTCCTCTTCGGTTAGATCCCAGTAGATCGCCCCGTCGGATTCGTTCAATCCTCTCGCCCTGGCCGCAAGCTCTGTGGCGATGGCGGCCGGTGATTTGAAGTCCAGAAACCTATATGCCGCCAGGGCGAGGACTCCATCTCTGCCCTCTTGTGTGATTAGCTCATCGAGCGACCACCAAATCTCCTCTTCCTTGAAGGCGACTTTGTTGTCCTTAATCACAACCTCGCATGCGACCCTCCTACGACCGATCGCTTGCGTAAATGCCACGTGGGTAAAACCGCCCTTGTCGGTTTTGCCTCTTACACTGGGCTCAGCGGACTCGGAGCTTGCACTTGGGCCACTGGACATGCGCGGTGCAGCTTGTCGCGTCAAAGTCCAACTGTAGTTCCCTTCGTCCGCGAGTTTCTTGGCCGCGGTTATGACTATCTCTCTAAGCCTGGGATCCTCTGCTTTGATATTAGTGGTACCGCTGGTCAGTGGGAGTTTGTCCACTTCAGACCTAGGAGGCAAAACGGCTTCGTCCTTTCCTTGCGGTGTTGGGACTTCTTTGGGCCCCAGACCTAAGGTTGCGGCCTGAGGTTGCTGCTCGCCCGTGGTTTTCTTGCTCATGGCGAGAGCCGCGCGCTGCCTCGCCTCATCCGAAGGCAACTTTGCCTGTGCCTGTAGGAGGCTTGCCAAGGTGCTCTGCAACGTGGCGACGTTCGGATGATCGTTGCCCAAATGTTTCGTAGTCAGGGCGAGGGCCGTCTGGTAGTTCGCCTCGGCTTTGGCGTAATCCCCAAGTTCGCGGTAAGCGCTGCCAATCGCGGTTCGGATTTCCGCTTCTCCGCGCGGGTGATTTTGAAATTCTTTGCTCACGCGCTCGGCGGCGGTGTCCAGGATTCCATGGAGCTTCGCCGGGTCTGCGCCGAGCGCCACGGCGGCTTGCACACTGCGAACCATGTCGTCCAAGAAACTTGCGGTCTGCCGGCTCCGGCTCGCCTCGGCTTGCGCCTCCCGCTCCACGCGAATGGTTCGCATCGCCTGCCACGTGATCGCCACCAAGGAAATCAGCAGAGCCAAAACCACCACAGCCCCCGCCGCCCAACTCACCATTCGAAAAATCCGGGGCCGGGCCGCGGCTCGCTCGCTTGCCGCCAATTCCACTCGTTCCCGTTTCGCCAGGGCTGCTCGCCGTTTCTCCAAGGAGCGCAGATTCTCCGCCAGTTGCCCCGCCTCGCTGAGCCGTCGGCCCGGTTCACCCGCCAAACACTGCTTTAAATCCTCCAGCAGGAGCGGGTCCGCGATCTTCTCTTGCCAATCGGTCGCGACCGGCCGAGACAGATCCCCCACGACCAGTTGATACAAGACCACTCCCAACGAATAGATATCCGACCGAATTGAGGCGCGCTGGCCTGCGACCAATTCCGGAGCCAGATACAAATACGTGCCCGCCCCCGACGATGATCGGGTTGACAGCAGCGTTTCGGTAAATCCCGCGCCGGTCACTCCCGCCAGGATTTCCTCCGAAACCACCTGGCCAATGCCAAAATCAGTCAGCTTCACGTCCACACCGCAGCAGCCGGCGTCAGGAGGCGCTGACTTGATTTCGGATTTTGGATTTCGGATTTTGGATTTGGAAAAGTGAGCCTCGTGACCTCGGCTGCTACGACGAATGAGAATGTTCCCCGGCTTCACGTCGCGGTGGATGACGCCCGCCTCATGCGCGGCCTGCAACGCGTCGGCCACTTGCGCCACAATTTCCAGGCGCTCTTCGAGAGGTATTGCGCTCAGGCCTCCACGCTCCTCGCTCCACCGCCTCAAGTCCCGCCCCGGCACATACTCAACCTCCAGGTAAAACGGGGGTTGATCGAAATACACGTCATAAACCGCGACAATGTTCGGATGCTGCCCGAATCGCTCCTTGAGGAGTTTGAAGAGCGTCAGCTCCCGCTTGAGCGATCGGACTCGGTCCGCCCGGAAGCAGAACTTGAAGACGCGCCGTTCCTTTGAGGCCGAGTGGCGGCCCAACCAAACTTCCCCAAATCCTCCTTCGCCCAGCTTTTCTTCCAAGACCCATTGAGTGTTTGGAACCATTTGCCCAATGGCGGGGCGCCAGCCCAACACCGGCTCGCTTCCCGGCGACACATACCGATGCACCTTCTCCGAATCGGGTGGTGGCTTGAGCACCGCTCCGCCCACTTCTCCCACCTCACAAATCTCCAGCGGCTCTTCCACGCCTTTGAGTGAGTACGGCCCGTGATTCAACCAGCTCAGTTGGTTGATCCCCTCAATCTCCTGGCCCTTGAGCACCTGGCGGGCATTATCAAACGCAGAGCGTGTCAACAAGACCTGATCGCCATCCGCCAAAGACATCACGCGCGCGCAGATGTCCACCTGCAATCCATACAAGTCTTTGGGTTTGGCCGAATCGGGCCGCTCCTCCACGACCACCTCGCCAATATGAATGCCGACCCGATCGCGCAACGGCGGACTGATCTGGCCGGCCAGGGTTCGAAGTTGATTTTGGAGCCGGAGTGAAAACTGGACCGCGTCGGAAGGCTTGGTGAACACGATGAAGAACGAATCGCCCGCGGTGCCGATTTCCTCCCCTTCCTTGAACCGGCCGAGAATTTCCCGGACCAGCGCATGATGCCGCTGAATCAAGATCACCGCGTCCTGATCGCCGAGTTCCTGTTTGAGCTTGGTTGAGCCGACCAGATCGGTGAACAGCAGCGTCAGCAACCCGATGCGATGCCGGCGTTGAAATTCTTCGACTCTGGCGCGTTGGTGGAGTGCGGCTTGAAGGTCCATAGCCAGACGCTGTTTGACTCAATCGCATCCTATGAGGACTGATTCAGATTGCAACAAAAAGCTAGGGTTCATTAGTTCATTAGTGGTTAACTGCCGTTACGTGCGGAGTGAACCCAAAAGCGCATTCGGATCGCCTGAAACGCGTCAAGCTTGATTTTGAAGAAGCCCCAGAGCGCCATTGCCCGGGTCCCGGTCAGTTGGCGGGCGGGGTGATAAGCGGACACCCAAATTGGACGGAGAAAACCGAAGACGGCGGCAGGTCGGTTCGTCCAAAGCAAACCATGAAGGCTCTATTTGCTCTGACCCTCATTCTGGCACCCCTTGGTCCGGCTTGCGGCGCAA
Source organism: Verrucomicrobiota bacterium (assembly GCA_016209525.1). Lineage (GTDB taxonomy): Bacteria > Verrucomicrobiota > Verrucomicrobiia > Limisphaerales > SIBE01 > VHCZ01. The sequence continues at coordinate 14,640 of JACQWK010000274.1, read as the reverse complement.
GTCCGGACTGGAAAGCTGGCACCGCGCGGATGGTCATCACACCGCAAGAACCGATGTGGATGGCGGGCTACGGCGCGCGGACAAACATTGCGACAGGCAAGCTCCAGGACCTCTTCGCCAAGGCGCTCGTCTTGGAAGATCCCGTCGGCCACCGCCTGGTGCTGGTGACGACGGATTTGGTCGGCATGAGAGCCGCGTTGACCGACCCCGTCGCAGACGAACTCGGCCGGAAACACGGACTTGCTCGTGAGCAGATATTGTTCACTTCATCGCACACTCACTGTGGCCCGTTGCTGACCGACAAGTATCACACTTACCCGGCGACGGGCCTGGCGCCTGTGGAGGAGGAAAAACTGCGCCGTTACACGGAGCGGTTGCGCGGGCAGCTTGTGCAGGTCGTGGGCGAGGCATTGTCAGCGATGGCGCCGGCACGGCTGGCGTGGACCAACGGGAAAGCCGGCTTCGCGGTGAACCGCCGCGAACCGACGCCGCGTGGAATCATCAACGGGACAAATCTCCTCGGGCCGGTGGACCACGACGTGCCCGGGTTGCGGGTCGAATCAGTAGAAGGCCGACTGCTCGCGGTCGCGTTTGGATACGCCTGCCACAATACGACGCTTAGCTTCTACCAGTGGTGCGGCGACTATGCCGGGTTCGCTCAGGAGTACCTCGAAGCTGCGCATCCCGGTGCCACCGTCCTGTTCTTCATGGGCTGCGGCGGGGATGCCAACCCGCTGCCGCGCGGAACAGTTGAATTGTGTCAGAAGTACGGACGCCAACTGGCCGATGCCGTCGAAACCGTGCTTGCGGGCCGCCTGCATCCGATTTCTGGTTCAGCCCGGCTGGCGTTCGCGCGGGTTGATCTGCCGCTGGACAAACTGCCGACGCGCGATGAACTGGAGGCGCAGGCCAAGGGCAAGCCATCCTACACGCAGCGTCGCGCTGTGGGACTGCTGCAAGTCCTGGCGGAGCGCGGCACCTTCGCCACGACATATCCCTATCCGATCCAGGTCTGGCATCTTGGCAGCGGTCCTACCTGGATCGCGCTGGGCGGCGAGGCGGTGGTGGACTACTCGCACCGGCTCAAGCGCGAGCTCGGTCCGACAACCTGGGTCGCTTCCTACGCCAACGACGTGATGGCCTACATCCCCAGCTCGCGCGTGCTCCAGGAAGGTGGTTACGAAGCGACAATCACCTCTGCGGAACTGGCAGGTTCCGCCTGGGGGCCGCAAACCGAGGAATTGATCATCGGCAAAGTGCACGAACTGGTCGCTCGAGTGCGCAGCGACCAGACAAAGTCCCCACCCCGCAAACTCCGCATAATCGTCCTCGGCGGCCATCCCGACGATCCGGAGACCGGCTGCGGCGGGTTGATCGCGCTGCTGGCCCAGGCTGGCCACGAGGTGACTGTTGGCTATACCACCTGTTTCCGCGGTGGCCGCAAAATTGGCAACGAGCCTGAAGCTGTGGTGCGTCGGCGTGAAGCAACGGCCGCCTGCGAGATTCTGGGCGCCAAGCCGCATTTCTTCGACTATGCCCACGAGAAGCTCACGGCCGATGAAGCCACGCTGGAGACGGTTTCCGCATGGCTCAAGCAGGTCCAGCCTGACATCGTGCTCACCCATTGGCCGCTCGACACCCATCCCAATCACCACGCGACCAGTTCGCTCGTTTGGCAGAGCTACCTCCGCGACGGGAACTGGAATCTCTATTTCTTCGAGGTGATGACCGACCAGCAGACAAAAGGTTTCCGACCGGAGCTGTACCTGGACATCGAGAGCGTCCGCGAGATCAAGCGGAAGGCGTGCTTTCGCCATGCGAGCCAGAAACCCGACGACTTCTGGCGCGTTCATGAAGCCATGCATCGCCGGCGTGGGGAGGAGTGCGGTGTCAAGTTTGCCGAGGCCTACTTCTTGGTCGAGGCGAAGAAAGGTTGTCCACTGTTGCCAGTTTCTTTCTTGTCCAGGAGGAAGGACTGAACCATGAAAGTCTCTTTCTGTCGTTCCAGTGCGTGCATTCATCGCACAAAGACTTTATCCGCGCCGACCCGCGGCGGTCCTACTACTTCTCGTTCAGCGATGGCACACCCTTCTTCGCGCTGGGTGACACCTTCACTCTCACGAGCCCCATGCTGAGTGAGACGAATCGCCGGGCTTATCTCGAGGCGCGGGCCGGCCAGCCGTTCAACCTCCTGCGCATTTTCGCCTCGTACACCTTCAACGCCTGGACCGGCCAGCCGCACGCACCTGTCGCCGCCAACCCGGGTGAGCTCTGGCCCTGGGGCAGCACGCCTGCCGCGCCCGACTACGACCGGCTCAACCCGCGATACTTTCAGAGGTTTGAAAGAATTCTCGGCGAGCTGAAGGCGAGCGGCCTGTTTGCCGAAATCTCTACGACTTCGCCACCCGGCACACCGATTTTCGGGCGATGAATCCAGCGCAGGCACTGGTCAACGCGCCCAATCTCTGTCTGGCCACTCCCGGCCAGGAATATGTGGTCTATGCGCCGGCTGGCGGTGGCATTGCGCTCGACTTGTCCGGTTTCAGCCACCGTTTTCCGTGGAGTGGCTTGATCCGCGCACGGGTGCATACCTCACCGCGAACTCCATCGCTGGCGCGGCGCGCCGGACCTTTGCGGCGCCGGATGCCAACGACTGGATCTTGCACTTGATTCTTCCATCGGCGACGCGTCCGTGAAACTCATCCTGCCCAACTTCAAGATGAATTTCGCCGAGATCGTGGACATCGCGCTGCCGGCGGAAGATGGCTGTGGCGGTGAAGTCGAAAATCAATTCGCTCTTCGGGAATGCTTCTTGATGGGGATGGCCGGCCGTGCAAATATGGGTCGCCATATCATGAAGACAACCATCGAAATTGCCGATGCTCTTTTCGAGCGGGCACAGCGTGTTGCCCGGAAAGAGAACACGACTTTTCGCGCGTTAACCGAGCAAGGATTACGGCTGGTGTTGAAGGAAAAGCAGGCGAAGCGTGCCCATTGGAAATGGAAACCGGTAGTCGTGAAAGGCAGCGACCTAAACGACGAGTTCAAGAACGCCTCTTGGGAAAAAATCCGCGATGAGATTTACAGGGGCCGCGGCGCGTGATTGCCATTGATACCAACCTGCTGGTTTTTGCCCATCGTGGGAACTCAGGGCATCACCAAGCCGCGCTCGCCGCATTGTGTCTCCATCACGGTGTGAGCGAACTGTGGTCCGCGGACCGCGATTTCTCCGCCTTTCCGCAACTCAACGTGCGCAATCCGTTGGTGAAGAAGTGAAGCTCCCCGACAATCCCGGCCACGCCACCACCGGAATCGCCGTCGGCAGCAAATTCCTGCCAAACATTCTTACAGTCATCTTGCTTTGGCTGGGTGTGGCTGACCAGGCGTTGGTGTTGACGGTTCAGGCGGCCCAGCAGCCGATCGGCCTCGTCTCTCCGGAAGACGGCGGCTTTCCACGCGAAGCCTCGAGACTCGTCCGAGTGGCTGCCAACGACTATCGCATTGATCTTCCGTCCGCTGAAGACTGCCACATCATGGTCGAGGCGACAAATCCGTCACCGGAAATCGCATGGCTGACGCTCGACCTTAATCCCAACCCGACGGCAAGAAAGGAGCACTTCTACTATCGCACCCCGCGGGGGCGGTGGTTCAGGAAACATCTTGAAAGCGATCAGCCCCGGCTCGTGGTTCCGGCCGAACCCGGCACGACGCGGGTCGCCGGAGTCCCCTGGTTCACTTACGCAGAAGATATTATCCCAGTGGCGGGGACCGCGGCGAAGAAAGCCAACGCCCACGGCGGGCCCATGGTGATCTATCCAAAAACCTATGATCACGGACTGGGAATGAGAGCAGGCCAGAGTGTGACCTTCGCGATCCCCGCAGGGGCCAACAGTTTCAAAGCCAACGTCGCAATGGATGACAGCGAATCGAACGGAGAGGCGGCACTTCAGTTCGTGGTGAAGATCGACGGAAAGGAGGCCTGGCGGAGCAGTTCTGTTCAGAAGTTCGATAGCCAGATCGCCCATGTGGCCCTTCCCGGCTCTGGGAGTCTCACGCTCGCGGTGGATGGACCGACCGGTGTGCTGGCGAACTGGGGAGGGGCTCGGTTCAGTCTGAACGATCCGGACAAGGTACCCGTTGGACCCGCCCCGGAAAAGTAGCAGTCTCAAATTCATAAACCAAGCCAAGCACCTATGCCAAAAACCTTTGGTCAGTTCTTGAAGGAAAAGCGGCTGGCGCTGGGCCTGAGCCTGCGCGAGTTCGCCAAACGCGTGGGCATGCAGCCTTCGAACTATTGCAACGTGGAGGCAGACGTATTGCCTCCGCCCCCGGCGGAGACACTGGACAGGCTCGCCAAGGCGTTGGGCCTCAAGAAAGGCGCGAGCGATTACGAAACCTTTCACGACCTGGCCGCTGAAGGCCGCGATGAAATCCCGTCGGACGTGGGGCGGATTGTGAAAGAGAACGAACTCATCCCGGCAATGCTGCGCACGGTAGAGTACGAGCAGTTGAGCAAGGAACAACTCCGCGGGATTATCGAGGACCTCAGAAGTGGCCGATACACGAAAGCCCAGCCTAAATGTTAGAGAATTCTGGCTTTTCGAACTGGAACGAATCGCCGCCGGCGCCCTCGCAAAAGGGCCCCAGTGCGTTCGCGGCCGCCGTGAACTGCTCGGCTATCACCGGAGTCATGGATGGGAATTGGATTGAACTTGAGCGCACTCGACCACATCGCCACGCTCATCGCCCCGAAGTTCGGCGGCTCGCCGGAAGGGATTGCGAAACAGTTGCTTTCTGAGAAACTGTGGCCACCCAAATAGACGATGGCATTGACCTCGCAACAATTCCTCGAACTTCGTGACGCGCCTGTCGGAGCGAACAGCTTTTTTTGCCGAGGAATCTTTTCATCGAATTATTTGCTTCGGCACTTCCCAGAGAAACCCGGCTACCCGACTGAAATAGAGGTTGGTTCACTGTACACCGAAGCGAAGAAGTTGTGGGAAGAAAACGTTGCCGGACTTCGCAAGCAAGGAGAAGCGTACACACGCACGCATTTCCTCGATCCGCTTCTGACGGCGCTTGGCTGGGAATTCATCCCCGAAACGAAGATGCTGAAGCTCCCGAAGGGGACGAAGAAGAATCGTCCGGACTATTGCCTCTTTCCGGACGCGCCAACGCGACAAACTGCGGCTCAACAAACCGACACCGCGGGTCTGTACGCCTACTCCGAAACCGTGTTGGAAGCTAAGAGTTGGCAGCACTCTCTGGACAAAGTCTCCGAAAAGGAAACGCCAGGCAGATTTCCCAGCGAGCAAATTCAGGGCTACCTCCACGACGCCAAAGACGCCTCGGGCAAACGATATTTCAACTGGGCCATTTTGAGCAACGGCAGCGATTGGCGGCTTTACTGTGAGCACGCGGGCAGCGGACGCCATTTCGAGTTTACGTTGGTGGACCAAGACTCGTTCTGCGCTTTGGAGCAGTTTCGGCTGTTCGTCGCGGTGTTCCGGCCTTGGGCGTTCGTGCGCGACAGCCAAGGGCGTTGTCTGCTGGATCAGCTTCGCGAAGAATCCCTCACGCGACAGATCGAACTCGAGTACAACTTGCGCCAGCGCATCTTCGATGTGCTCGAGGATTCAGCCAACGCCTTTTACGATCACAAGCCGAACGGCATCGCTCCGGAACAATTTGGCGTGCTTTACGACAACTCGCTGATTTTCCTCTACCGTCTTCTGTTTGTGCTTTACGCCGAGAGCCGCGACTTGCTTCCTGCCAAGCTCCACGGCCCGGGTGCGAACAAAACCTACCGCGAGCATTTTTCCATCGCGCGCTTGGTCGAAGACCTGCGCAGCCCGTCCAGCTACAATTCGGACGCGTTCTTCACGCTGTACGAGCGCCTCCTGAAGCTCTTTCGTCTCATCAACGGCGACAGCCCGAAGCAGAACGAAGAGACGCGGGTCACCCGATACAATGGCGGGTTGTTCAACCACACGCTGCACGCGCTGCTGGAATCATGGCGCATACCTGACCGCCTGCTCGCGCGCGTCCTCAAGCAACTTGTCTTCGCGCAACCGCCAGCCAAGAGCGGAGCGAAGCAGCAGAACATCGAAACCACGGATGCCATTGACTACGCCTCGCTCGAAGTCCGCCAGCTTGGCGACATTTACGAGGGTTTGCTTGGTGCGAAGCTGGACTTCAACGCGGCGGGACGATTGGAGCTTCAAAACGAAAACGGTGAAAATCACCGCCACGGCATCTACTACACCCCCGATTGGATTGTTCGTTACTTGCTTCGCGAAACGCTTCATCCGCTGCTCGCCGAGATCGAAGTGCGGCCGGAGGTCCAGGCGGCGCTGAAAGCGAAGGCGGAAGAAAGCCGACGGGACAATTCTTTCGCCCGGGCGGTCCTCAACTTGAACCTGCTCGATCCGGCCATGGGCAGCGGACATTTTCTTGTCCGCGTGACGGAGGAACTCGCGCGCGCGATCCGCGCCCACCCGACGACGAAGCTCATGACGCTTCAGGTCGTCAAGCAAGGCAAAGACCGGCGAACGAAAGAAGACATTCGCAAACTCGGGTTCATTCCCGTTCCCGAAGGTCTGTCGCAGGAACAAGCGGAGATTGCCTACTGGCGGCGGCGTGTCGTTGAAGCGTGCATCTATGGCGTGGACATCAACCCGTTGGCCGTCGAACTGGCCAAGCTCTCGCTCTGGCTGACCTGCATCGCCGCCGATGAGCCGCTGAATTTTCTCGATCATCACTTGCGCCCGGGCAACTCGCTGCTTTTTGCGCAACCGGATGAACTCAGCCACAGCCCACAAGCCACAGCCGAACAACGCAAAGAACCTCCGGTCTTCGCGAAGGAGGAGCTGCTCCAAGCGCTGGCCGCCGTCATCAAGGAGAACGTGGACATCGAGCAGACCGCCAGCACTGAAATGGAACTGGTCAAGCAGAAGGAACTGCGTTGGAAAGCCGTGCGTGCCAAGCTTGATCCATTCCTCGACATCGCTCATCTGTGGCTGGCGGCGTATGCCGATGCGCCCGTGGATGAACTCAGCTACCGCCTTCTCGTCCGCGCAGCGATAGCACCCGGCGACCTTGACAACAAAGAGAAGGCAGAAGTGCGAAAACTTCGGGAGTCGCTCGCGGAAATCCTCGCCACCAAGCGAGGAACGCTGAACGCCTTTCACTGGCAACTCGAATTCCCGGATGTGTTTTACCAGCCCGACGGATCGCCCCGCCCGGAGTCGGAACGCGGCTTCGATGCGGTGCTTGGCAATCCGCCCTACATTCGCCGCCACGTGTTCGTCAATGAGCAATGGGCCGGGTGCTTGCTCAAGCGCCGCGGCGACCATTACGACATCTACGTTTACTTCGCGGCGCTCGGTTTCGATTTGTTGCGGCCCGGCGGCGGTTTTGGATTCATTACGTCCGACACCTACTTCACGCTGGACACGCTGGCCGACATGCGGGCATTGCTTCAAAGTCACGAACTCACGCATCTCGGACAATGCGCGCCGTTCGACAACGTCACGGTGGATGCCGCGATATTCGTCGCTCGCAAGTTTGGAGTCCCGCCTTCAGGGGGTGCGACAGTGGGCGAATCGCCGGCTGAAGCCGGAACTCCAAGCGACCTGCGCTTCATTCAAGCGTACCCACGGAAAACATTCCCCGGCGAGGCCCGCGACCTCGAACGCGCCCTCGACACACTAGCGCGTGCCGATGCGATCACATTCGCGTCCTCCACCGAACTTGCCGACGGTTTGGACATCGTCGAGCACGGCGTGCATGGAACAAAGGACGCGCTGCGATTGCATCGCGTGCCCATCGCGCTTTACCGCGCCGCGCACAAACGCGCGTTCTTCGAGCCGCGTCCCGGCACCCTCCGGCTTTTCGAGAAATACAACGCGCCGGTCAAGGAACTCGTCGTGGAATGGCGGGGACGAATCGAAAGTTCCCGCGCCTTTGAGGAGCATGTCGCTGACATCCGCGCCTACCAAGCCACGCTCAAGCCGGGGGACGTGACGCTCGTCGGCCTGGTGGCGGAAGGCGGCCAAGGGATGCGCACGGCAAACAACGCCCGGTTTCTCGGCTATCTCGAAGGCACTCCGCAGGCCGAAGCACTCCTCCGCAAACGTGAGGACTGGACGGCCCGCTGGCTTGCCAATGCGAAGATCAAACTGGTTTTCCTCACCCTCCTGAAACAGAACGGCGGCGATCCGGATAAACCAACGCGGAACAGCACGGCATGGGAGATTTGCTGCGAGATACTTCGTGGACAGTTCACCGATGCTCACCTGGGCATCGGGCGCATGGACCTTTATCGCATCGTTCCCCGGAATCTGGTCGCGGACGATTCCGATTTCGAGTTCGCGTGGAAACAGCGCAAAGCGGAACTGTTGGCGCACTGGCGGAAGGAGAAAGCCCTTGGCGAATTCGCCAGTGCCGGAACTCACGACTCCAAGCACCGACAGCAGGCCCGGAAAATCTTCCAAGCCAGGACCGTTTCGGATGCCGAGTTCTGCCTGCTTTGCCAGGAACTTCAAGCATGGGTGGCGGAAGAAAACGCGAGCCGCAAGCAGCACCGAAAGCCGACCATTCCTCGCGATGCAATCGGGCTGCGATCCGCCGAAGAATACACTGACCCGGACAACGCTCTCCGAATCGCTACGATCTACAACGGACTCAGCGGACGCGGGCGGTTCGTGCCGTTCCGCAAAGGCGACCCGGAAGGCAGCCGCTGGATTGACAACGAACCGTTGTACGCGGACTGGTCAAAGGCAGCAGTGGATTGGCTTTCGTCGGCCCCAGAGGCGCGCTGGCAAGGGCACAAAATGTTTCTCACGCCTGGAGTTTGTTGGTCACTTCATGCAAACCATGTGGCAATCAAATCGCGCCTCCAACCAGCATGTGTGTTCGACGCCAGTGGATCGCGGCTCACTCCGGCAAAACACCTCATGGCCGCCGAAGTGTTCTTGGCGATTCTAAACTCCGACGTCTTTAGCTACTTCCTGAAGAAGTTCATCAAACACAACCAAGACGTGGAGATAAACGACCTTCGCCAAATGCCGTTGGTCATGCCGACGAAGGTGCAGGCAAAGCGCCTCGAATCGCTGGCCGAGTTGGCTATTGAAGCCAAACGCTGCGAGTTCTCGGGCCAGCAGCCGTCGCACGCTTTGGCAAACAAGGTTCGCGCGCAAGCCGAGGAACTCATCAAGAGCGCTCCGGCTTACTTGAAACCGGCCGCCCAACAACAATTGCTGGCCACGCCGGAAAGCTGTCTTGCCGTCATCGAGCTCGCCGTGAATTGGGAAGCCGAGAAGCTTTACGGCGTCGAAGGCGGCGGCCCATTCGACGAGTTTTGAAGGATGGATACGCAAATTGGAGTGCCGCACGTGGAGATTTACACGGACGGCGGATGCGAACCCAATCCCGGCCCGGGCGGTTATGGCGTGGTGTTGGTGCATCCGAAAAAGCGCGTCGAAGCCATCGGCGGCTTCCGGTTGACCGCCAACAACCGGATGGAAATGCTCGACGCCGGTCATCAAGCAGAAGCCGCGCAAGAGACCGAATCGCGGCTGCTACTACGAATACTATCTTTGGTGTCCAAAGTGCCAGGCCACCTACGAAGTTGAAGAAGCCAAGAGGTTCGTTGAGCAGCCACCATCGCTGTTTTAGCGACTGTTCCGGCTGTACGCGGCGGCACTTGGATTGTCGCTGGTCAGGTTCGGCGAGCGGGCTACGATGCGTGTGGCAGAATGCTGGATTGTGTGGAAAGCATCCAACGGAGGACAGCGATGAGCCGTGTTGAGTGAAGCTGCGGGAGAACAAACATGAGTATGTGCAAGTGGCTGAGAACGGCGTTCGTGCTGATGTTGGCTGGTAGGGCTTCCTGCCAGTTCGGCCTCGTCTCTCTCCAGCAAGCTGAGAACGGAGCCCAGGCAGCGGAAGCGAAAGTGAGAGCCGTAGCTCGTCCGCAGCAGCTCCGGATCGCTTACCTCCATGATCCCGACCGCCAGGCCGCCGTGAATCGGGCCGGACGAAACTACTGGAACGTCTATCTCCGGGAAATCCTCGATCAGTTGGGCCTGCGGGCGGAGCAAGTTTTACCGGAGGTGCTGCAGGACGCCAAGCGGTTAGCCCGGTTTGCCACGCTCCTCATTGGGGACGCACCAGACCTTCCCATCTCGGCGCGCGCGAACCTGGACCGGTGGCTGCGCGACGGCGGGACGCTGATCAGCTTTGCCACGGAGGGCGTTTATGATCTCTGCGGCAACCGCCACCTCGGGACGGTCCGCCAGCCCGGCGACGAGTTCACCTGTGCGGCGACCTTTGCTCTGCAATCCCATGCCCTCACGCGGGCGATTCACTCGCCTCTCCAACCGGAGCAGCGCCTGCTGATTTTCTCCCCTGTGCAGAAAGTGCAGCCAGCACAATCCGTTGAGCTGGCCCGGCTCTACGACCAGAATGGACAGGACACGGGCTGTGCGGCGGTGACCGCGCGGGAGCTGAGCAAGGGGCGCGCCTTTTACTTTGCCTTCAGCGTGCCGCAGACGATCTGGGTCCTGCACCAGGGGCGGCCTGTGGACCGCGACTACGACGGCGACGGCCGGCTCCGCAGCTCAGACGCCATCGTAATTCGGCCCCATTCGATCGAAGTCGCCTATGCCGACGAAATTCTTTTCCTCCTGCAAAACCTGATCGGCACTCAGCCGCACCCGTTCCTACACCAGCTCCCCCCGACCCCGCCTTCGGAGCAAGGAGAGCAAAGAGCGGGCGAAATCCCCGATGCCCTTTTCCATTGGGGCGGCGATGATGAAGGCAGCGCGGATGGCATCCAGCTCTTTGCCTCGAACTGGATGAAGGAGCGCGGGCTGCCTTACCACATCAATGCCATGCCGCGCAAGGACGGCACCTTCGGCCTGAGCGTCGCGGATGCACAAAAGATCCGGGCGAACGGGCATGAAATCTCTCTGCACTACAACTTCGTGGACGGCTTCGAGGGGGCGGCGGCTTTCACTCGTGACGACGTCCTGGCTCAGGCGGCAGCCTTCCGCCGGCACTTCGGCACGGATTTTACGTGTAGCGTCAACCATCACACGCGCTGGACCGGCTGGGCGGAGCCGGCAAAATGGATGCGCGAGGCCGGAGGGAAGGCCGACAACACCATGGTTCACGCTGGCTCTCCGCCCCTCAATCCCGTCAACCTGCTCGGTTTCTCGTTCGGCACTTCGTTTCCTTTCTGGTTCTACGATGACGGGCGGGGCGGCAACCAGAAGCTCGACTTCCTGGAAATGCCGATCACGGCTTATGAGTGCGGCTACATCGGCAAGAAGCAAGCGGACTTCGCGACCGTCCGCAAGGTCATCGACCTGGCGTCGCACTATCACCTGACGATGAACATGTTTCACCATCCGATTTACATCACGGACTATCCGCCCTGCCGGGCCGCGATTGAAGAAGGCTTGCGCTACATTCGGACCCAGAACATTCGCGCGCTGCACATGGGCAACGATGAGCTGTATCGCTGGTGGAAGGCGCGGTCGGAGACGCGGGTGGATAGCGTGACCGTGGAAGGCAAGGAGTTGAGTTTCGAGGTGGAATCCAGCCACGCCGCGGGTGTCATCGTTAAGGTTCCCCTGGGGCGGCGCACAGCCAAAGCCGTGACGATCAATGGTGTCCCCAGCACCTTGGGATTCAAGAACGAGCAGCGCTTCGGACAAAACTGGGCGCTGATGGCAACGCCTTCCGGGCAGAATCGGTTGAAGGTCGTCGTCGAGTGACTTTTTCGAATTCATTTTCAAAATGAGACGAACACCCCTCTCCCCATCTGATGGGGAGCCGCAATTCTCATTTTGGCATGTATGTAGTCCCGGCTTTAGCCGGTCGGTGCGCAAAAACCGGCTGAAGCCGGGACTACATGCGGGTCGGACATCGCCGCTGCCGCCAAAATGAGAACTGCTGGATGGGGAGAGGGGGTCCGCAGGACGGGTGAGGGGCAATTGAAATAACGCTTTCACATCGATTAGTCTCACCTTGACTACAGAATCGAATTGGGTGGCATCGTCCGGCGAGCTGTGGCGCGATTCCTACGGCAGCGCTTATCCGCAGCACGGGCTGGGCTCCAACTGCAAAGCCAGCGGCTCGACCGAAGCTTGGGAGCCCTTGGCCAAGTACGAGGAGAAATATCAGCATCCGTACTGGCGCAAAGACGGGACCGTGGCCCAGCGGTTCGGCGGCCACAGGGGCATTGACTACTACTGCATCTATGACTTCGTGAAAATGCTCCGCGAAGACAAGGAGCCCTGGATCGACGTTTACGATGCCGCCACGTGGAGCTCTCTGATCTTCTGCTCGAGGCTATCGCTGGATCGCAAGGGCACCCAGGTGGCAATGCCCGATTTCACGAACGGGAAGTGGAAGGACCCCAACTGGCGCAAGGACCGCATGCCCGTATGAAATCTGAAATTGTTCGCAGACCGCAGCCTTAACTTTGCAGAACGAATTAGGGAACACATGCGCCCGCGTGTCCCGACCGGCACGCCCGCCGCTCGGAACGTAAGCGTAATCCAATCCAGTCTCTAACGGTGACTTGTTCAGGCGCGCCAGTGCAGTTGGCGAAGGCGCCAACCCCGGCACGTGACGCTGAGCCGGTGATCTTGCCGTCAGCGGTTCAAGGAACGAGCGGAAGAGCCCATTTCTTCCGGAAACTTTTTTCCCCTCTTTTGCTCCGATTTTTCGCATGAGTGAATAGGATGGCAAAGATATGAGTGCCGCTGTGCCACGGGAAATCGCCCTTTTTGGCGTCGCACGCCGCCTTAGCTTGGAGCGGCGCGCTGCCTACCTTGAAGAGTCCTGCGGCGATGACGTCGATCTCCGACGCCGCATCGAAGAGCTTCTGGAAGCAGACAAAACCGCGGGTGGATTCCTCAAGGATTTGGAGGTGGCGGAAACCGAGCCGGTGGCAGGAGGGCCGACTGGAGGCGAGTCGGACCAGATCGGGCCGTACAAGCTGCTGCAACAGATCGGCGAGGGAGGGTGTGGGGTCGTTTATATGGCCGAACAGCAGAAGCCAGTTCGCCGGCGAGTCGCCCTCAAAGTCATCAAGCTCGGGATGGATACCAAGCAGGTGATTGCCCGGTTTTCAGCGGAACGGCAAGCGCTGGCGTTGATGGACCATCCGAACATCGCAAAAGTTTTCGATGCGGGCGCGACGCCAACGGGCCGTCCCTACTTCGTCATGGAATTGGTGCCCGGCCTTAAGATCACCGAGTATTGCGATCAGCACCACCTGCCGACCGAAGAGCGATTGGAGCTTTTCCAGCAGGTCTGCCGCGCTATTCAGCATGCGCACCAGAAAGGAATCATTCATCGGGATATCAAGCCTTCGAACATTCTGGTGACGCTGCATGACGGCGAGCCCGTGCCCAAGGTGATCGATTTCGGAATTGCGAAAGCCACGCAGGGAAGGCTGACGGATCAAACCCTTTTCACCGCGTTCGAACAATTCCTCGGCACGCCCGCCTACATGAGTCCGGAGCAGGCGGAGATCAGCGGCCTTGAGATCGATCCGCGCAGCGATGTTTACAGCCTGGGCGTGCTCTTTTACGAGCTGATCACAGGAAATCCGCCCTTCGAACAGAAGGAACTCATCCGCGCTGGCTTGGACGAGATGCGCAGGATCCTCCGGGAAAAGGAACCGCCTCGGCCTTCGACGCGGTTGAGTTCCATGGGCGAACAAGAATTAACGACCATTGCAAGCCGCCGCCATGTTACCGCTCCGAGGCTCATCCAGTCCATTCGCGGGGACCTCGATTGCATCGTCATGAAGTGCCTAGAGAAGAACCGCGCCCGACGTTACGAAACCGTCCATGAGCTGGCAGCGGATATCCGGCGTTACTTGCGTGACGAACCGATATTAGCCCGCCCGCCCGGGTTTTTGTACCGAGTTCAAAAACTTGTCCGAAGAAACAGAGTTGCCGTGATCGCCGGGACGGCTGTCCTGGTGGGATTGGTGCTGGGTCTTGCGCTTGCCACCTGGCTGGGCCATCAAGCCGGGCAACAACCGAGCCGGTTCCACTCGGATCCGAGCGTCGATTCAATTCAAGAGAGATAGAAGGCTGCACATTTATGGATGCTTCCACTGAACCACTGACTGGCAGAAATAAAAGACGTAAAGCGAGCGCGGGAAGATATGTGCTGATTGGTCTGGGTGTTTTCGCGTTGACCGTCACGCTGTTCTACGCGGAAGAAAACTGGAGGGGGAAGCGCGCCTGGCACAAATACAAACTGCGCCTGGAAGCCAAGGGTAAATCGCTCGATTGGACCGCCTATATTCCACCGCTCGTCCCAGACGACCAGAACATTTTCAAAGCGCCCCGCATGGAGGGATTCAAAAAGGGAAATGGAACTAACGAGTTCCTGACCGTACGCGCCGGCCCTTCGCACGAGCTGGTAGTTGCGAAACTCGTGGTCGTTGTGCCTGGCAGAACGTCCGAGCCTGCAGTTGCCGATTTTCATGACGCAGCATCGCCAGCGGAGGCACTGGCCGAAATCGAACGCCTGGCGGGCAGGCGCGCTCTCGCCGCTCAGGGCATCATCACCTTGGTCGCGGATGACGTGGGTCAGATGACGCCGGTG
>JACQWK010000281.1 GCA_016209525.1 Verrucomicrobiota bacterium | reverse complement strand
GTTCATAATGCAGCTCTCTACCTGGCAGGACGCGTACCGTATTTGCGTAGCGCAGATTTTCAATCTGCCGTCTCGCGGACTTTCATATCGCAGGCCCAAGACCGGGGCGAATGCGCTGGAACTTGTCAGCGTGCCGCCGATTGCAAATCGGCGATACGGTAGAGTGCAACTCTGCGATACGTCAAAAGGCACGCTCAAAACATACCGCGTTCCACCGCGTCCCTGACTTCGCTTCGAGTCCGGTAGGGCTGCGTCCGGCGCGCAGCCGAATTCCGGTGCTGCGGCGGCGCGGCAGCGCCGCCCTACCGCTCGACCACATATAATCCGCCGTAAGCCATGACTTCTATCAAGAATCTTACTGGCTCGGTTCTTTTTTTCACTTTTTTGAAAGAACCAAGCTCTGCCACCGGATTATAGCCCTATGGCCTCAGGACCGCGTCCTGTCAAAGCCAGCGTTTGCCAAAACCGTAGCGTGCGCCACTAAGCTCGCGTCAATCTGCGGTCTCAAATACGGCGCCTCAGCGAGATGTTATGAAAAGCGATCTCCCAATTCCCCGCCACCAATTGCGTCTTAATTCCTCCTGGTTCATCCTTTTCCTCCTGTCCGGATTTTTCGGGAGCTGGGGAATCAGAGCGGACTTGTGGTCCACCGTCGCGCACATGCCCACGCCGCGGAGCCGGGCCGCCGCTGGCGTGATCAACGGCAAACTATACGTCGCTGGTGGCACTGGCATCGGTAACGTCAACACGGGCGTTCTTGAAGTTTACGATCCGACGACCGATATCTGGAGCGCCCGGCAGCCGATGCCGACGGCACTAACCCATCTGGGCGGAGCCGTGCTCAACGGCAAGCTCTACGTGCTCGGCGGTCACACCGGCTCCAGCCACGCCAACACGGTTTTTGTCTATGACCCCACCAGCGACACGTGGACGTCGAAGGCTCCGATGCCTGTGGGCCTGAGCTCAGTGAAGGCGGCGGTGATCAATGACAAGATCTATCTCGAAGGGGAAGAGTCTGGCGGCACGTACCATTTCCTCATTTACAATTCGGCGACGGACACCTGGACGCAGAAACTAACGGTCCCACGGAGCCCTCCAACCAACTTTGGGATTGTCGCCTCGGTAGGGGCGATCGACGGCAAGTTCTACGCGGCGGGCGGCCAAGTCAGCGGCCAGGTCACCGGTCTGGACGTTTTGCGCGTGTATGATCCGGTGGCAGACGCCTGGACGCTCAAAGCTCCCATGCCGTCCGCGCGCACGCAGGGAGGAGGCGCCGTGGTCAACGGCCGTTTTTACGTGATTGGCGGGTTCCAACCGGGCGCCGTCGGCGGGGGTGATCGGGCTTCCGTATTTGAATATGATCCAGGGTCGGACTCGTGGCTGACGAAGACCTCCATGCCGACTTGGCGGGGGGAGTCCGCGGTGGGAGTCATTGGCGGAAAGATTTATGTGGCTGGCGGTGCGAATGCTTCAGAGGTCGTCGCCGACACGCTCGTCTATACGCCGGACTTCGGCGATTCTCCAGCTCCGAATCAGGCACCGGCAGGAACGGACGGCGCCGTGACGACACTGGAGGACAGCGTCCATACCTTTTCCGCCGGCGACTTCGGATTCACCGATCCAGATGACAGCCCGTCCCACGACTTTCTCGCCGTCAAGATCACCACCTTGCCGCCAGCGGGAAGCCTGAGCGTAAACGGCGTCAGCGTGAACGCCGGAGAGGTTGTCTCGTTGAATTCGATCGATCTCGGCGGCTTCGTGTTTGCCCCCGCGTCCGATGGCAACGGCAGTCCTTACACGTCGTTTACGTTCCAGGTTCAGGACGACGGCGGCACGGCCAATGGCGGAGTCGATCTGGATCCTTCGCCCAATACCATCACGATTAATGTTGGCGCCGTGAACGATGCGCCAAGCTTTGCGAGCGGCGGGACCGTGACCGTGAACGAGGACAGCGGTGCCTACAGTGCAGCCTGGGCCTCGAACATCAGCTCAGGGCCAGCCAACGAAGCGGACCAAACGGTCCACTTTACTATCGACTCGAACAGCAATCCTGCGCTCTTCAGCGTCCCGCCTGCGGTCGCCCCGAACGGAACGCTCACCTTCACGCCGGCAGCCAATGCGAACGGTTCGGCGACAGTCGCGGTGACCATTCACGACAACGGCGGCACAGCGAATGGAGGTGCCGACGCCGGCAACACGGCCAACCTCACCATCACCGTCAATGCCGTGAACGATGCGCCAAGCTTCACCGTGGGAGCTCCCGGCAGCGGGAAGGTTACCACGCCAATTGGATCAGCGGATGACGCTGCCCATAGCGTGGCCCTGCAAACTGACGGCAAGATTGTTGTCGCCGGGTATTCCAACAACGGCGGCGCGCCGGACTTTGCGCTGGCGCGTTACCATGTCGATGGCAGCCTGGACACGAGCTTCGGTCCGGGCGGCAAGGTCACAACGAATTTTGGCGCGAGCGACGAGGCCAGAAGCGTCGCCATCCAAAGTGATGGGAAGATCGTGGCCGCTGGGCATTCCTCCAGCGGGGTCTCCGACTTTGCGCTGGCCCGCTACAACAGCGATGGCAGCTTGGACGAGAGCTTCGGCGCCGGCGGCAAAGTGACGACTGACTTTAACGCGGGTGAGGATTTCGGCCGAAGCGTCGCTATCCAAAGCGATGGCAAGATTGTCGTGGCTGGGGTTGCGGGCGGTAGCTTTGCGCTGGCGCGTTACCGCAGCGACGGCGGCCTCGACACAACCTTCGGGACGAGTGGCAAGGTGACTGCGGACTTCGGGACGAGCTCCAGTGAGGGCAATAGCGTCGCAATCCAAGGCGATGGCAAGATTGTCGTCGCGGGTTTTTCCGTCGGCGCCAACTATGACTATGCATTGGCTCGTTACAATAGCGACGGCAGCCTGGACACGAGCTTTGGCACGGGCGGCAAGGTGATCACCGCTGTCGGCTCAAGCCATGACGAGGCTTTTAGCATCGCTGTTCAACTCGATGGCAAGATTCTGGTAGCAGGGTATTCTTTCAATAATGCTCACGCGGACTTTGCGCTGGTTCGTTACAACCTGGACGGCAGCCTGGACACGAGTTTCGGCACCGGTGGGAAGGTGGCCACGGCCATCGGCTCGGATGACGATGCGGGCTTCAGTGTCGGTCTCCAAGCCGATGGCAGGATCGTAGTGGCGGGGTATTCCCGTAGCGCCAGCTATGACTTTGCGCTAGTTCGTTACAACAACGGCGGCAACCTGGACACGTCCTTTGGCGCAGGCGGCAAGGTGACCACCGCCATCGGAGCGGGTGAGGATATCGGCAAGGGCGTCGCTACCCAAGCTAATGGCAGGATCGTCGTCGCGGGGCGTTCACACACCGGCAGCAATCTCGACTTCGCCCTGGTGCGCTACAACAGCGATGGGAGCCTGGACATTGGCTTGGGAGGAACCGGTTCTACCGTCACCGTGGCCGAAGATTCCGGCCCGTACGTGCAGGCCGCCTTCACGCAAAACCTCAGTTCCGGTCCGCCGAATGAGTCCGGACAGACGATCACGTTCAACGTCAGCAACGACAACAATGGCCTGTTCAGTGTGCAACCGGCTATCGACGCGAACGGCACGCTTACCTTCACTCCCGCGCCGAACCAGAACGGTTCCGCGATTGTAACCGTGGCGCTCTCGGATGATGGCGGCACTGCCAATGGAGGCGCAAATACCAGCACCGGACCAACTTTCTCGATCAATGTGACTGCGGTGAATGACGCGCCGGTGCTGACCACCATCGGAAATAAGAGCGTCGATGAGGAGATGCCATTGACCTTTACGGTCAGCGCGACGGATGCGGATGTGCCAGCACAATCGCTGACGTTCAGTTTGGGAGCTGGCGCGCCAATCGGAGCGAGCATTACACCGAACGGAAATTTCAGTTGGACACCGAGTGAGTCGCAAGGCGGGCAGACTCACAGCTTCACGGTGATCGTGACCGACAACGGAACTAATCCGCCCAATCTGAGCGACGGCGAGACGTTCACCGTGACGGTCAACGAAGTGAACCTGGCGCCGGTTAGCTCGATCGACTCGATCATGGACGACGTCGGCCGCGTCATTAGTGAGAGCGACTCGGTGTTCGTCGGCCAGACAATTTCTTTGACCGGGAGCTTCACAGATCACGACCAACCGGATTCACATACCGCCGCGATTGATTGGGGTGATGGTGTTTCATCTTCCTTGGGCGTTGTCGCCCCAGGTCAGCCGATCACCGGCGATCACATCTACACGACCCAAGGCGATTACCAAGTGAAGTTCATCGTCACGGACATCGGGAATTTGAGCGCCACGGCGGAACGCGTCATCAGAGTCGTGGACGCGGCCACAGGCGTCTCGGACGTGGCTGCTGATCTGGCGAACCTATTGAACGGGGGACCACTGAATGCCAGCGCCGGCCCGGTTCGCAAGTCACAGCGTTCCTCGTCTGCCTCGTTGAATCAGCCGTCGCCTAAGCCCAAACCCGCGGCGGCGAAAGCGATCCAGGCCGCAATCGACGAACTGATCGGACAGAACGGGGGCGCAGCCAAAAACGGCGCCATAGACCTGCTGGCCAAGGGCGACCTCAACGCGGCTCTCGTCAAGATTCGCCAGGCCATTCAGCATCTCGAGACAGCCAAAGCGGCGGATCCTTCACTCGACCTTGCCATTTCCGAGCGGCTCCTTGCCCTGGCCGCGGCTTCGATAGCAACTCAAGCCGTCGCTGCCGCTGAAGCGGTTGCCTCGACACCAAAGGATCGTGAAAATATTTCCAACGCCAAGTTGCTCATCGATAGCGGAAGAAGTTTGATCAGGGCTGGAGCTTTTCTTGACGCGATCGACAAATTCCGGAGCGCACTGATCCTCATTAAGGCGTCCTCGGTCAAGAAAGCGGAGCTTGCCGAGAGCCGCCTGAGGTTGGAAATCCGGATCGAGGGAAGTGGGACCGAAACCTCCTCGATTCGGGTGAAGGTTTTTGGAACCGCAGGTGTAACCGTTGCCCTCGAACGCTCTGAGAATCTCCGGGATTGGGATCGGATTGACCACCTCACGATACCCTACATCGGAGTCACTGAGTTCAGAGTGGGGATGGACGGCCTTCGGGGTTCGGGTTTTTATCGGGTCAAGCCCAGCCAAATGGAAAGCGAGTGAGTTCTGCTTTCACCTGACCGCAGGGGTTCAATTGGGACGATTGCCAAAGGCAGGCGCTTTACTGGAGCCTCGGGACTAACATCTACGCAGCATAGTCACGGAGCCGGATTGGGAAGCAATCTGTGCACCGCGGTTCTTGGTGGTGGACAACTGCAGCATCAGGATCCTTCGAAGACGCTTTCCGGGGAGACGCGGGCGACTTGGTTCGCGCGCAGCCAGCCGACTCGACCGGAGCCGTCCCGGACCTGCAGCCAGTTGTCCTTGTGATCGAGCACCGTCAGTTCCGATCCGTTTCTCAAGGTGAAATAGCTTTGGGATTCCTCCAGAGGCCCGTAGCGGACGACCGCCTCGGCAGCGATCACGACCGAGGGTTCGTTCCCCAGCTCGGCTTTGAGCACCACCGTCAACCAGGCTCCGAAGAAAAGACAAGCCAGAGCGGCAGCCGTCGCGTACGTTCCGAGGGGCTTGGCCAGCTCTGGCCGCGCTTCTCGGACAGTGAGTAAGGCGAACAAAAGCCAGACGCCGCCGGCGCAGAGGAGCGTCAGTTCATTCGGTGTTAGTAGGTTCAGGAATCTCCTGACGACATTGGCACGCGGCGTGGCGGCGGCAACGCTGTCACGCGCAAATTGCAGATTGGCTTTGATGTCAGGGTCGCGCGGAGAGAGTTGTTCGGCCAGCCGGTAACAGAGGATCGCTCGTCCAACCTCGCCCGATTTGTAGAGCGAGTTGCCCAAGTTGAAGAAGAGGGCGGGAGACACTTTGCCTTCCTGGACCAAGCTCCTGTAGGCGTTGGCAGCGTCGGAGTATTTGCCCTCTTCGTATAACTTGTTCGCTTGATCGAAAGCAGGAATAGCCTCGCTCGCGAATAGGCTCGAAAGCGGGCATTGAGCGAAAACCAAGAGGATTAGAACACGGCGGGCCCACAGCCAGAACATCCAACCTCGAGCGCCCAACATCGAACCTGGCTTGGACGAAGACTCCCTTGTTTGGAAGTTCGGTGTTGGATGTTGGATATTGGATATTGCCTTCAAGTCGTCGCAACGTGCGACAATTCTGGCCGATACCGTGATTGGCTGCAAGTCCGCGCTACGCCTTCTCCCGGATGTGCACCCCGGTGTGGACGTGCGGGTCGCCTCGGAAATACCAAACCATCGCCGGGCCTTCAATTTGCCAGACGTCCCAAACGCCGTCGCCACCGACATCGTGATTCTTGTAGAAGGCCATGTGCAACGCATCGAAACCGTTGGCTTCGACGAGCTTCATGGCTTCGCCGGAGTCGGCCTTCCTGAAGGGCGCCAACACATCGCTCATGACCTTTCGGACGAGGTCCTTTTGGTCTGGCGTCAATTCGGTCATGGGGATGCCCGGCAGACCGCTCTTGCGGCCGGTGAGTTTGACGGTGTCGGTCCCCTGCTCTTCCCGCGCCTCGCCGAGCAACGCCAGCTCTCGCTGTTTGCCGTTCAGCATTTGGAACACTTCGTTCGCGCGCCGGGCTTGATACCAATAGATATTGCCCGGATGGTCCGGCTTCTCGTTGAACCCTTGGGCAGCGTGGCCGTAAAAAATGGGCCCGCCAAAGGCCGCGCCTTCGACGGAATCGCCATCGCATCGGCGGGTGACATGCCGCCCCGTGAAGACAAACTCGAAGTGGCCTGTGCCGGGCTCCCCAAAGAGCGCGATGGAAGATCCGCCGAACCCTTCTTTCCCGGCGTCGTGCTCCACTTGTTTGAACACAGACTCGGCGTACTCCGGGCTGTGAAGGCCATGGAAAATTTCCCGGACCATCGCTTGTTGATCCTTGGTGTAGAACTCAGCCAGCTTCGGTTTCGTGATGTGCCAGTTGTTATCGACCTTGGACCGCAACGGATGATCGAACGGGAAACAAATCGCCTTCTTCTGCTCCTCGGTGAGGCTCTTAAACAAGGTGGTGACGAGCGTTTCGGGGCGATCGTTTTTCGTGGGCGCAGCGACGGCGCGCTGGAGGGCCAGCGCCGGGAGACCGGCGGTGGCGATGGCGAGACCACTGGCAGTGGTCTTGAGAAAATCACGGCGTGTCATGGAAGAACAGCCGCAATCACAGGAATATGGAGTAGGGGAGGAATTAGTTGTCATACCCGACGTTTATCACCTCCGTCCGGCACTTCCAAATGGAAAATTGCAGAGAAGGAATCTCACAGATTTCCCGGCTTCAAACCCTCCTCGCTCCCTAATCCCTTCTCCAGCCATCCCGGATACCAGCGGAAGACATTGCCCGTCAGACTGCCGATGAAGATTTCTGATCTTGGCGTGACATGAATCCAATGCCCAGGGCTCTCCATCGCGCCGAGGATCTTGCCGGTCGCAAGGTCGATCTTCATGATGCGTCCGGCCAAGGTGTCGTAAGTCAGGTTCTCAATGTTGTTCCGGTGGGTAATGATCCAGACCTCGTCTTTCGGCGTGATGAAAATATTCTGCGTCGCGCCTAGGTGCGTCCATTGGCGCAAAAATTTTCCGTTGCTCTCGAAGATCTGGATGCGGTTGTTCTCGCGGTCGCTGACATAGACCAAGCCCTTTGAATCCACCGCGATCGAGTGCGGCGTGTTGAACTCGCCGGGCTTGGTGCCGTGTTTTCCCCAATCGAGCAAATACTTGCCGTCGGCCGAGAATTTCACGACGCGCGCGTTCCCGTAGCCGTCCGAGACGTACACCTCACCGCCCGGCGCAAAGGCGATGTCGGTCGGGCGGTTGAACGTTGTCGCATCGGTGCCCGGCTTCTTCTTCTGCCCAAGCGTCAAGAGCAAACGGCCGTCACGCGTGAACTTCATGACTTGATGATCCCCGTTGTCCGTGACCCATACGTTCCCGTCGCGGTCCACACGCAGGCCGTGTTCATTGCCGAACATTCCCTTGCCCCATGATCGGAGAAATTTCCCCTTCGCATCGAACACAATGATGGGATCCGCCTTGCGTCCCCGCTGAAAAACATAGACGTCGCCCGTGGCATCGGTCGCGACAGCCGAAACTCGGCCAAATTTCCAACCGGTCGGCATGGTGTCGGCCGGTTCTTCCCCAAAGCGGATTTGCACCCGATATTTCAACAAGCCGCCTTCGTGCGGATACCATCCTTGTTCCCCGCCAAGAGCCTGCCCTGCCGCCAGCAACAGGCACACTACCAGCAGCCAAGGTCGTCGCGGAATTGGCGGCTGCAGACATTGATTTCTATTCAACAGCGATGAGGAGCGCACGCGCCCTCGCGTGCCGTGGTCGGCGCCCTCGCCGACCACAAAGGAGTGTTTGAACAAGTCACCCTCTGGGGATTGACTGACGCATCCATTTCGGCCGGCGGGGCGCCAGTCGGGACACGCGACGGCGCGTGTGCTACCCCATTCCGAATGGATGCTCCCGAGGGAGCATGTCCCCGAGAGTTGAAGTGATCGAGCTGCAGCAGTTGTTGGGAGCGGTTGGGAGATCATCGGGAATTCTTTGGGAGGAGTCATGCTTCGGACTCTCCCTCCTGAGTTGCTCAATTTCAATGCGAAAACAAAGGCTGCGCTACGTCAGATTGAAGCTCTGCGCCACGCCCCGCGAAACCTTCAGGCTAGGCAAATCTGCTCCCGCCGAGCGGCAGCGCCAGTTGCCGGCTCGTGCTCTCACTGAGCCCGCTCACGCCCAGGCCGAGCAAGCGGAGAGGGCGTGAAACCAACCGCTCCTTGGCGAGCAAATAACAGGCGAGCCGGTAGATCTCGGAGGCTTCGGCCACCGGTTCCTCGACGGTGAATTGCCGGGTCAACGTCGTAAAATCGCCATACCGGATCTTGACTTGGACGGTCCGGGCACCCAACCGCCGGCGCTGAAGTTTCTCCACGATTTCAATGGCTTGGTCTCGCAAACACCTTCGCAAAACCTTCCGGTCCTCCGTGTCCTGCAGGAAAGTATTCTCGCTGCTGATGCTCTTCACCTCGTCGCCCAATTCCAGCGGGCGATCGTCTTCGCCAAAGGCGTATCGCTTGAGAACCGGGCCAAATGAACCGATGAGTTCGCGCAAGTCTCCGGGGTGGTCTTGCACGTCCGCCACAGTCACGAGGCCGGCTTTCTTCAAGATTTCCTCTGTCACGCGGCCAACGCCATAGAGCACGCGCACGGCGAGCGGACGAAGGAAGGCCACCTTTGCCCTTTCAGAAATCAGCGTCAAACCATCGGGTTTGCGAAAGTCACTGGCAATCTTGGCCAGCAATTTGTTGCCGGCGATTCCGATGCTGGTTGTCAAGCCGCGCTTGGACCGGATTTCGTCTTTCAACCGGCGGCCAATCGGAACCGCCCGCTCAAGCGCTTGTTCGCAAAGCGGGGCAGGCATCCTGCCTGCCCCGTCTGTTGAAGAGCTGACAGAAGCATCGCCATGATCCCCTTTCGGAGCTCGGATTTGGCATATCGGATTTCCGATTTGACACACGGACGGCGCCGGATCGTTCTCGAGTGAAGGAACCACTACTGTCGAAAGGTCCAAGTAGGCTTCGTCGATTGAAACTTGTTCGATCACCGCTCCGGTCTCTCGGACAATCTCCATGATCCGGCGCGACTCCTCGCGGTAGTCGTCCATGCGCGGGCGGATGAAGATGCCCTTCGGACAAAGCCGGTGAGCCATCCGGCTCGGCATTGCGGAACGCACGCCGAATTTGCGGGCCTCATAACTGGCCGCGCAAACCACGCCCCGCTGGTCTGGCGGCGCGCCGACGATCACCGGTTTGCCTCGCAACGCGGGATGATCGCGCTGCTCGATGGACGCGTAGAAGGCATCCATGTCGATATGGAAAATCACACGGAACACCGTAAGTAATGTCGGGACGAATCTTGCCAGGCAGTGGAAATCTTCCAAACCCGAAATCCGAAGGCTCGAAAGGTCAAAGCCGATGCGCTTGGCTTGCGTTTGAAAAGAAGGCCTCTAAAGCCTATCTTTGCTCTGGTTTCGAGAAAACCTCCCAATCGCGATGAGGCCCGTTTATCGTAACACAGAAAGGCATACGCCGCGTCGGAGTCTGTTCGACGTGGAGCGCGGCCTTCCAGGCCGCAGCGGCTTTCAAGCCACAACGGGGCCTGGAGCATTTCGGAACAGGCCGCAGAATCAGAGCCGCTGCGGCCTGGAAGGCCACGCTCCAAACAGAAACGGGAAGCACTTCGCGTTTACGCTGCTAGAACTCCTGGTTTCAATAGGAATCATAGCAATCCTGGTTACCTTGGTGTTGCCCGGTCTCTTACACGTGCGGAACGCAGCGAAGTCCATCCATTGCAAAGTCAGCTTGCGCCAGCTTGGTGTGGGTTTGCATTCCTTCGTAACCGACCGCGGTGTGTATCCTCTGGACTCAGGTGGAGACCCCGAAGATCCCAAAAACCGATTCCACGACAACGAAGTGAGTTGGTTGTATGTCTTGCAGCCCCATACAGGCCTTAACCGAACATGGACATGTCCAGCCGGGGTGCGCATGATTAAGGACACAAAAGCCCCCGTACCTAACGCCTACCGCCCAGTATTCTATGGCTACAACGGATGGGGTATCGGAACCGCCAATGGTCTTGGCGGGAAAGAACCTCCCATCCCCGGCGGGAATGGGCCTCGCGGCGCACTGATGACGCCGGTTAGCGAATCAGACGTCAGAGTACCCAGCGACACCATGGCCTTCGCTGATGGTTTCCGGGGGTCCGTAAAGAGAACGATGGACATCGGGTACGTGCTCCAAAGAGACGCGTACGTAACCTCCGACGACGTCATCGCAGGAGCCCGCAAACTCCACCGGGGAAAGGTTAACGCAGTCTTTTGCGACGGACACGCCGAGAGCCAAAGACTTGACCGGGTATTCTTTGACCGCAGCGATGAAGCGTTGCGTCGTTGGAATCGTGACAACGAGCCGCATCGGGAGCGATTGCCACGGCAATAGACACAGCACAGCTAACGTCCTGGAAGTGGGGCGGCCCCCTTAAAGTCGCTTGCGTCCTCCCTCACCCCGGCCCTCTCCCGCTGGGAGAGGGTGTCTGCCGTCACATCACTCCGAGACAACGCACCTTACCAGACGCCAAGCGCCTTCAACTGCTGGATCGCTTGGCCAGCCCAGTCTTTGTTAGCCGCTGGATTGGCCGGGCTCGGATGAAGCATCTTTCCGATCGACACCGAACGGTTGGTGACGGCGACTTTCGCCCTTTTCTCGGCGAAGTCGCCGACGCCAACCAGCCATCCGGGCCGCAAGCTCTCGACGACCCGGAGCAAGTGATGGTCGCAAGCCGTGAAGAGAGCGGCCGGCTGCGGTGCGGCCAGTTTGTCCGGCGTCACGTTGCGTCCCGCCACGTCGAAGAAGGCAAGCGGGCAGTAGTTGACGACGAAATGGTCTGCAAAAAATCTCTCAGCGCACCCAAATCGCTGGGCAAAGAGTCCCCAGAGTCGTTTCCCGCTCACTTCAGAGCGCCGGCAAGCAAAGCCTTCGACGGGACGTTTCGGATGTTCGGGGGAGGGCCTGCGAATGGGGGCCTCGATCTTCATCCAATTTCGCACCGCGTGGACTTCTCCGAACGGGATGCCGGTCTGCGCCATTCCGAATGGACCTGGATTCATCCCAAGAAACAGGACGCGTTTGCGGCTGTTGCCGAATTTCCGGAGATAACGCTCGTGGGCGGCCCGGGCATAGCGGAGCGGATTATAGACAAACGCGACGGGTGTGTTGAATCGGATGGCGTCCACGGCTGCGCCCAACTCCGTCGCAGCCTTGATCAACGCGTCAGCGATCATTGGCGCCAACTCGGTTGAGCCTGAAATCGGTTCATTCGCGCTGGTGTTTGATCCGGTTGAACGCGCGTTGAGCGACGCGGGTTTGTCGCTTCCGATCGAGGGCCGCCCTCTGAGATTTGGCTTCCTCAAGGTGATCCAGCTCGCGCCTGAGCTTGAGGTAATTCTCGTAGCGATCGGAGGCCAACACGCTGGAGGTCACGGCCTCTTTTACGGCGCATTGAGTTTCGTGCGTGTGCGTGCAGTCGCGAAAACGACAGCCACCGGCGAGCGCGTCGATGTCCGAGAATGTCTCGCGAACTCCTTGATCAGCCTGCCACATTTGGAATTCGCGCACGCCCGGGGTATCGATCACGACGCCGCCCCTTGGCAGCACGATGAGTTCCCGCCAAGTCGTCGTATGCCGGCCTTTGCAGTCGCTTTCGCGCACCTCAATCGTCGCTTGAATTTCTTCGCCATAAAGCCGGTTGATCAAACTGGATTTTCCGACTCCCGACGGGCCAATAAACGCTATCGTTTCGCCGGGGTGAACGAGGCTCTCGAGGCGATCGAAATCCTGGCCCGTCTTGGCGCTGACGGCAATCACAGGGACGCGGCCTGCGGCGGTCTCGGCCGCAGAGAGCAGTTCCGGGATTCGTTCACAAAGGTCCTCCTTGTTGAGCACGATGACCGCGCGTGCGCCGCCCTCATGGATCATCACCAATTGGCGCTCGATGAGACGCGGACAAAACGACTCGTCCAGCGCCTGCACCAAGAACACCTGATCGATATTCGCGGCTAGGATCTGTTCTTCGGTTTCGCGGCCGGGCACTTTGCGGGAAAGCCGAGTCGATCGAGGCAGCACATGATGGATCACGGCCTTTTCTTCGTTCGCCAAAACGGAGAGCGCGACCCAGTCGCCGACCTTGGGCAGATCCGCCGGAGAGGCCGCTTGGTGCTGAAGCCGGCCCGCGACTTTCCCCGAAAGCGCCCCAGCCGCCGTGAGGACGAGGCAGTGATGTTTGGCTTCAACAGCGACGCGCCCCGGCTCCAGGCTCCGGGCGCGAAACTCCACGAACCGCTCATTCAGCGAGGCGGTCCAACCCAGTTGTTCGAGAGTGATTCGGGGACCTGTCATTAATCCAGAACCACAATGCCCCGGCGCAACGCATTGGTCGCCGCCTGGGTGCGGTCACGAACGTTCAATTTGCTGAGGATGCTGTTGACGTGGTTTTTGATCGTACTCTCGGTCACGGATAAGGTGTTGGCGATCTCCTTGTTGCTCATGCCCTCGACGATCAGTTTCAGGACTTCGAGTTCCCGCGAACTCAATTCAGGATGCGGCATCCGCTGCGCCAGCCGCGCGGCCACGGCCGGAGGGATGCAGTATTTTCCGTTGTGCACCGCCCTGATGTCTTCCAGGAATTCGTTTCGCGGAATGTCTTTCAGCAAATAAGCCCGCGCTCCGGCCTGCAACGCCCGGTAGATGTTCTCGTCGCCGTCGTAGGTCGTCAGCACGATGATGCGCGCGCCCGGAAATTCCTCGCGAATCGCGACCGTGGCTTCTACACCGCCCATGCCGGGCATGCGGAGGTCCATCAGAACCACGTCCGGCTGCCGTTCCCGGAACAACGCCAGCGCTTCCTGGCCATTGGCGGCCTCCCCAACGACGGCCATGTCCGGCTGGCTATCGATCATGCTGCGGAGCCCGGTCCGCACCACCCAATGATCGTCGGCGATCAGAATTTGAATCGACTTAGGTTTCGTCATTTCACGCATTGGCCAGCTAACCCGGCGACTCGCCAGTCCCGTAGCGCAGATTTGAAACAGGCACCTGGACCAAGACCTCCGTGCCCTCGCCGGGTTTGCTCTGGACGCTGAGTTTGGCGCCCATCTGCTTGGCGCGTTCCTGCATGCCGAGCAAGCCGAAGTGTGCCCCATTGAGCCGGGGGGAGGCCGGCACGGTAAAGCCTTTGCCGTCGTCCTCAATCCGTAACACGACTTCTTGGGGTTGGTAATTCAGATCGATTCGAATCCTGCGGGCCTCGCTATGCCTGAGTGAATTCGTGATCGCTTCCTGCCCAACCCGGAGCAGGTTGTTCTCGATTTTCGCCGGTAGCGGACGGACGGCGCCCACCGTTTCCACCTGCACTTCGACGGCTCTGTGCCCGATCATTTGCCGGGCCGTGTCCGCCAGCGCCGTGCTCAGATCGCCGTTTTCCAGGGCGGTGGAACGCAAGTTCATCACGGAACGGCGAGCCTCCATCAGGCTGTGCCGAACCATGTTCAGCGCGAGCGTGAGATGCTGTTGAGCTTGGCCGGGCGCTTCGGTCAACTTGGTTGCGACCGCTTCCAACTGAAAGGCAATCCCGGCGAAGCCTTGAGCCAAGGTGTCGTGGAGCTCTCGCGCGATGCGATTCCGCTCGGCCAGGACCAAGGAGAACTGCGCCTGGGCCCGCCTCATCCGATGGAGATGGAAGCTCCAGGCCGCAAGGGCGACCGCCAGCGCACCCAGGGCATAGAACCAGTTGGTTTGGTAAAAGTGCGGCGCGAGGGTGAAGGCGAAGGAGGCCCCGGCATCGTTCCAAACGCCATCGTTGTTGCACGCCGTGACTCGAAAGCGGTAACCGCCCGGCGGAAGCTCATTGTAAAAAGCCAAGCGCCGCGTGCCCGCTTCGATCCAGTCCGCATCAATTCCCTCGAGCTTATAGCGAAACCGCACCTTCTTTGGCGCGAGGAAACTGAGCGCGGTGTAGTGAAACGTCAATTCACGAGAACCGGGCGCGAGCTTCGCAGAACTCGTCAAGTCAAGGGCTCGATGGCTGGAAGTGACTTGTTCGATCAGCACGGGTGGGGGTTGTTCGTTTCTGCGAATGCGCTCCGGATTGATCCGGGCGACGCCGCAGGCTGTGGGAAACCAGAGCACGCCATCGCAGCTCCGCCAACCCGCAGGCTGAGTTCCCCCTTCGCACTGGGCGGTTTTCAGTCCGTCGGCCACTCCGTACGCCACACAGGGCAGTGCCGGAATCCGAGCGGCATCGAAAGCCGCAATCGCCTCCTTGGCCAGACTAAACACACCGCGGTTCGAGGAGATCCAGAGCGTTTGACGGTCGTCCTCCAGTATCCGGTAAATGAAATTCTGAAATAAACCGTCCCGAACGGTGTAGGCGGCAAATTTCCCGCGATAGAACCGGCTCAATCCGCCTTGAGTGCCGAGCCAAAGCGCTCCCTCGCGATCTTCATGGAGACAATAGACGGCGTTATGAACCAACCCGTCTTTGGTCGTATAATTGACCCACCTTCCGTCCCGATAGCGGCTCAAGCCTCCGCCAGTCCCCGCCCAAATGGTCCCTTCCCGATCCTGTTCGACGGCGCGGACGAGATTGCTGGGCAGCCCGTCCGCCGCCGTGAACACTGTGACTTGCCCATCTCGATACCGATGAAGTCCGCCGCCGTCCGTCCCGACCCAAAGGTTGTTTTCATGGTCGGCAAAGATGACGCGGATGGCGCAATCTTTGGGGAATTTCCGAATTTCAATGAACCGCTCGGACGTTCCCGTCTGAAACTGGTGCACGCCAGGCGGGTGTTCGGTCCCGACCCAAATTGTTCCAGACCGATCCTCACCGATGCTCAAGACCGAATTGCTGACCAAGCCATGCCGCGTGGTGAAATGCACGAATTTCCCGTCGCGATACCGGCTGACTCCGCCTCCGTCGCTCCCGATCCAAAGACTTCCGTCCCGTGCCTCATAGACGCAGCGGGGGAAATCACTGGCGAGCCCCTCTTTGGTCGTCAACACTGAGAACGTGCCGTCGCGCAGTCGCGCCAACCCTCCGCCTCGCGTCCCAATCCAAAGACTTCCTTCGCGGTCTTCGTAGAGAGCCTCAACAAAGTCGTGGGGGAGACCGTCTTGCCGCGTATAGCTTGTGAGTCTGCCCCCTTGCGACCGACTCAGCCCGTTCCAAGTGCCGATCCAAAGATTTCCGTCGCGATCTTCCAGGATCGTGCGCACTTTATTATCGGCCAAACCATCGGCCGTGGTGGAGTGGGAGAATTCTCCTCCCTGAAGCCGTCCCAAGCCGCCTCCCACGCTCCCAAACCAGATGGCGCCTGCGCGGTCCGCGAGGACTTTGCGCAAAGCCTGGCTGCGCAAGCCGTCCCGGACGGTGTAGCCTTTGAACTGGCCATTGCTGAAGCAGCTAAGACCACGGCCCGTCGCGATCCAGATTCCTCCCTCGCGGTCCTGGCAGAGCGAACGGCAACTGTGTCCCATCAAGCCATCTCGAGCGGTGTACAGCTTAAATCCCGACGAGCTCA
This sequence comes from Verrucomicrobiota bacterium, assembly GCA_016209525.1. Classification (GTDB taxonomy): domain Bacteria; phylum Verrucomicrobiota; class Verrucomicrobiia; order Limisphaerales; family SIBE01; genus VHCZ01. The sequence continues at coordinate 3,428 of JACQWK010000281.1, read as the reverse complement.
GCCGGCCAATTCCGTTCCAACTCCCCAGCCACAGGTTTCCTTGCTGATCTTCGAAAATATCGAGCACGCCGGTAGCGGCTAATTCGACAGCGGCATCATAATGGATGAATTTCCCGCCCGTGCGCCGACTTAATCCTCCGTTGAACGTTCCGATCCAGAGATTCCCGGCTTTGTCTTCGCAGAGAGCACGGATGTCGTTGGACTGAAGGCCCTCATTGGTTTCGGCCCGGAACACCGTGAAGGTGACCCCATCAAAGTGGGCGAGCCCATCGCGGGTCCCAATCCACAGATACCCATCCCGAGTCTGCGTGATGGCTTGAACGGAACTCTGCGGCAAACCATCGCCTTCCGTCCAAACGTCGAGATGATATTGCGTGATGGCTTTGGTTGGGTCCAGCGCGTAGATCGGGAGACTCGGTGTCAGGCCGACTGAGCGGAGGACTAAAAGGACCAGAGCGACCAACGCTGCTCTCAGGCTTCCAGTCGTCTCAAACATGTTGATTTCGGCATTCTTCTGACACCGCTACAATAAGCAGCATTGGGTGGGACGACAAGAACTCGTTGGACTAGGTCAAAGGTACTAATCGAGGGCCGAACCATTGCTTGACTGACAAGCCTTGCTCACAAACGTAGCTTGTGGACGGTCGAACAGAGCCGAAGCGATTCCACAACAATGTCTGTCAGCATGTTTCGAGATTCGTGCGCCATGGGTGCAGCCAGCCCGGAGCGCCGGTCTCCGACCCGACGACATCCAGGAGGCCCCCAACGCGCAAGATCGGAGACCCGCGCTCCATCTCGCACTCGCCAATTCGCTACCGATAGACTCCAGGTAGGCCCAGTTTTCTGTTTTACCGAAAAATGCGATTTACAAACCGCCGCAGGCAGATGAATATGAAACCGGTTCGCGACCCTGGACCCAGGCGCCTCCAGCAGATCGGGCGGTATCGACAAAGTATGAAACCAGCAGTGTTCATTGCAGCCCTCTCAGTCATCCCTTATCTCTCGGCTGTGGAAGTTCAGGACCGTTTCAAGCCCGAGGAGAGAGCCCACTGGTCTTTCCAAAAGCTCTCGCGGCCCAATCCTCCAAAGGTTTTTCGCCTGGACTGGAGGCGAAATCCCATCGACGACTTTATCCTCGCCGCACTCGAAGCCAAGAAGATCGATCCCGCCCCGCTGGCCGAGCGCGCCACTTTGTTGCGGCGCGCCTCGCTGGACTTGACTGGCCTGCCTCTTACACCCGAGGAGGTCCGCGCCTTCTTCAACGACCCGTCGCTGGATGCCTTCGACAAAGCCATCGACCGCCTGTTGGCCTCGCCTCATTACGGGGAACGCTGGGCCCGACACTGGCTTGACCTTGCCCGGTTCGCGGAAAGCGAAGGATTCAAAGCCGATGAGACACGGCCCTACGCCTGGCGGTACCGCGATTACGTGATTCAATCGTTCAACCACGACAAACCCTTCGACCGCTTCATCCAGGAACAGATCGCCGGAGACGAACTTTGGCCGGAGGATCCGGAAGCCCGAATTGCCACAGCCTTCAACCGCCACTACGCCGATGAGAGCAACGCCCGAAACCTCATGCAGCGTCGTCAGGAAATTCTCAATGACATCACCGACACCGTGGGCAGCGTCTTTACGGGGCTGACCTATGCCTGCGCCCGGTGCCACGATCACAAGTACGATCCGATCCTCCAGGCGGACTACTATCGGCTTCAGGCGTTCTTCGCCAATACCGCGGCCGATGATTCGATCATCCTGGCTCCTGCCGAGACCTTGCGGCGGCACCAGGAACAACTCTCGGTTTGGGAGGAGAAGACCCGCGCCATTCGCGACGAAATGGCCAGGGTGGAAGAACCAAAACGAAAGGCGATCATCAAGGATTACGTGGACAAATATCCGGCTGAAATCCAGGCTGCGCTGGCCAAACCCGAACGCGACCGGACGCCCTTCGAATGTCAAATGGTGGCAAAGGCCAAGCTCTACCTTGATCCTGCCTCGCATCAATACATCGCCAAAACCGAAACCGTTGCCGCCAGTCTCAAAGGCGAAACCAGGGAGCGCTGGGTCGAACTGAATGCGGATTTGAAAAAGTTCGCCCATCTCCATCCCGGGAAGCTGCTCCTGGGTGCCGGAATGGCCGATTTAAGCACCGAAGCCCCCCCAACCTTTGTCCTCAACCGCGGTGTTTATGACGCGCCGAAAGAGCCCGTCGAACCGGGCTTCCTCACCATTCTCGATCCCAGACCGACCCCGCCGGTTTCTTTGAGTGGACTCAAATCCACCGGACGTCGCGCGGCCTTGGCCAAGCTCCTGAGCCGGCCGGACAATCCATTGACCGCGCGCGTCATGGTGAACCGGATTTGGCAATATCATTTTGGCCGCGGCATCGTCGGAACACCCAGCGACTTCGGCCTCAAAGGAGAACGCCCCACGCATGCCCAGTTGCTCGACTGGCTCGCCAGCGAATTTGTCCGTTCCGGATGGAGCCTCAAACACATGCATCGCCTGATCATGAGTTCGAGCACGTACCGCCAGTCGTCTCAATACCGCGAATCCGCGGCCCGCGTAGATCCGGAGAATAAGCTGTTGTGGCGCTTCCCCCGGCAGCGACTCGAAGGCGAACTAATTCGTGATTCGGCTCTGGCTGTCGCGGGGTTATTGAACCCGGAAATGGGCGGGCCGAGCGTCTTCCCAGAATTGCCTCCGGGAATGAGCGTCACGGGCGGATGGCCGGTGACGAAGGCCGAAGACGAACGAAATCGTTGCAGCATCTACGTTTTCGTGCGCCGCAACACGCGATATCCGCTATTCGAAACCTTCGACATGCCGGACACTCATGAGAGTTGCGCTCGCCGCGTCGTCACAACGAGTCCAGTGCAAGCCCTCACCATGTTGAATAATAAGCTTACGCTCGAATGGGCTCAGGCGTTTGCCGGACGCGTTTTGCAACTTGCAGGACCTGACCTTGAACGGCAAGTGGACGCTGCCTATCGTCTGGCTCTGGCTCGATCCCCGGACCAAACGGAACAGGTCATCGCGCGGCGATTCTTCGAACGCCATCGTGAAATCTTAAATCAGCGAGTCGCTGTGAACGAAACGCTGGCGCTTCCCCCGAACGCGCCGGCTCAGAGCGACCGGGTGCAACTTGCTTCACTCGTCGATTTCTGCCACATGCTCATCAACGCCAATGAATTCGTTTACCGCAATTAGCCCGCGGTTCGATGCGGACGAGGAGGAGGTCCTGGCATTGGTGGGGGATGGATTTGGCTTCCCCCTCACTCCGCCCTCTCCCCAAGGGAGAGGGAGAGCGTCCCTCAGTCTTCAGCGGAATCTAGCCCGCTCCGGATTTGCCCTGCGCGCCAGCCCTCTTCTCCCTCTCCCGGAGGGAGAGAGCCGGGGCACTGCTGTTGAATTAAGGAATGAAATTG
>JACQWK010000287.1 GCA_016209525.1 Verrucomicrobiota bacterium | reverse complement strand
TAGCCGGATTGGCCGCCTGCGCCAACTGAATAATTCGGCCCGCGTCCAGCGGCAAAGCAGGCTTGTTTGCCGGTTTCGTCGGGGAGGATCCCACGGTTCTCATCGCGCCACGAATGATATCCCTCATCCATTTTGAGCACAATGTTAAGCCACAGCCACGGCTTCGGGAAAGTTGGTGGCGAGTATCAATACTTTGAAGCCTCTTGGATGGTTCGGCGATACCCTGCCCGGTCCACGTGCTGCCCCGCTTTCCAGACGCCCACAATATTCCGCGTAGCCAGGATATCCTTCGTCGGGTCCCCTTCGACCAGCAACAGGTCGGCCCGCAAGCCGCGGGCAATGCGGCCACGGTCACGCAAGCGAAACTTCTGGGCCGGAACTGAAGTTGCCGCGGCGAGGGCCTCCACAGGTGACAACCCCGCCTGCACGAGCAGTTCGACTTCTCTGTGCAGGCTCACGCCTTGAAGGGTGCCAGGGTTGGGCGCGTCCGTGCCGGCCAGGATTGAAACGCCGGCATGATGCAACCCTTGCACTGCCTGGCGAGCCACTTCGTAGTGGACCTTTCGCGCGGGGTTCGTGCTGGAAATGAACTTGCTCAAGTGATCGATATCCTCTTTGGAGAGGAATGCGACGAATTGAGCATTCGTCGTCAGGGGTTTGCCTCCGGCAATGCCATCCAGGACCTGGTTGATGTTGAGTGTGGGAACTACGAACGCCCTCTTTCTTGCCACCCAGCCATAGAATTCAGGCGTCGGAAGCTCATCACACCAAACATGGACCAGGCCGTCTGCGCCCGCGGCGACCGCTTCGCGCGCCCACTCGAGCCGATGCACATGAACGACCGCCAGTTTCTTGCGTTTGTGGGCCGCGTCGACCACCGCCCTGAGCGTGTCGCGATCCAGGGTGGGGATCGGGCGAGGGATTTCCTTCCCGTCCTCGCAAATGATTTTGATGTAGTCGGACCCTTCAGCGATGCGGGCGTCCACGAACTCCTGGGCATGGCACGCGTCACTGAGGGTGGGAATCGGAATTCCAAATTGCGTTCCATGACCGCCGGGAGCAGTCACTCCGATCATGGCAGAACGGAAGTCAACCAACTGGGCGCCTTCCGGACCGTTGACCTGTTTCTTGAGTTCGGCCACCCGGCTGGGCGGAGAGAACATGTCCAGCACCGTAGTCACACCGAAAATGAGGGGTCTTTTCAAGTTCGGATCAGCCGCGAGATGAACGTGAGCATCGATGAAACCGGGAAGCAGCGTCCGACCCGTTCCGCCGGTGACGTCGGCGTTTTGTGGAATTTTGGCTTGTCTGGCGACGGTCGCGATTTTGCCGTCGCGTACGATCACGCTCCGCCCTTCCAGAACTCGCGAGCCGTCGAACACCCGGACATTGGCAAATGCCACTGTCGGAGGGCTTGTTCCTCCGCGAACCGCGACCTCGGCGAACCACAGTCCAGCGGAAAACCAGAGTGAATTTATGATCACAAAATGACGCCGGTTCTTGGCGCCCACACTCAGGGAATCAGACGCGTCCATGATGCTTGCTCGTGAGGCTGGCTTGTTGCCACTGACATCTTAAGACCTGCCTGACTCACGAGAATCGTCAAGATTATTTTCCGCCGTTTTCCAGTCGAATTAGATTGATGCTTTTAATCGGACATCCGTCCTGATCGCTCAAACTGATCGAACCGTACCAGAAGCCGGTCTCGTGCACGACCTTCAACATGAGGGGCAATAATTTGTCTGTCCCCCACTCTGCCCTCCTTCTTCTTGAAGTGTGCACTTCCCGCATCCGACCCACTCCGAGAGGATCCCAAGGCTCAGTCAGCAAGCAGGATCATTGTTTTCTAATTCGATAAAACCCCGCGCCGCTGCTGGAGATTGTCACAGTGATATTGTTTGGTTGATCGCCAATTGCCGAGGCGCCCGTTACAGTCTGCCAGACAACCGGAGGCGAGAGACTGTCCGTTGTCTCCAGAACAAACCCTTGCGCTGACGCTGGCCAGGAAAGAATGAGCGCGCCGCTCGAGATGGATTTGGCGACGGAAAGTTTCGGGGCCGGGCTGCGCGCCGTCACAGGAATGCTCAGCGAGAACTCCGAGGTGTTGTTTGTGGAGTCGGTCGCGGTCGCGGTCACAAAGTGGCCGACTGGAAGTGTGACATTGAAATTGGCGTTTCCGTTTGCATCCGTCGTGATCGTCGCGGAACCGATATACTTTTCTCCCTCACCATAACCGGAAGGATCTGGTGCTTGGGTTGAATAAAAGTCCAGATCGAAGAACGCGTTGGTCTTGCTGTTCAGTTTTCCCTGAATGGCGATGGTGCTGCCATCAGTGGCGGCCGAGGCCAGCTCCGGAAAATTTAGGAGGTTGTTAGCTCCCATGTTGCGATCGCCCTCGTCGTTTGGAGCCACACCGACGCCACCGAGATCAACCCCCAGGCCTTTGTTGGAGAAGATCGAATTCCCGCGAAGCGCATTGCCCTTCCCGGCTTTCACAAAAACTCCCGCTTCGGCGTTAAAGGCGATGGTGTTACTTGTCCCGGGCGTTGCGCCTCCAATGGTGCTGTTATTCCCACCATTGATGTAGATCCCATTCTTGAGGTTTCCTAACTCTGTCCGGCCTGATATGTCGGTCCCAATATAGTTTCCTTGGATGATCGCCGAGGCGTTACTGGCAAGCCATATGCCATGACCACTGTTTCCGGAAATCACATTGCCAGCGCCGTTCATGCTGCCGCCTACAATGTGTTTTCCACTTTCCAAAAGGATTCCGGCGTAGATGTTGGGCAGCGCAAAGGCGCCGGATATGTCAGTGCCGATGAAATTACCTTGCACTAAATTATTCGAACCCGACTCCACGTCTAACCCGACGTGGAGGTTGCCTGAAATAATGTTTCCGGAGCCAGGCCTCGTTCCGCCAATCACGTTGTTGCTCGACCGCACAATCACCCCGTATCGTTGGTCGGCGGGCACGGTCTTTCCAGTGACATCCGGCCCAATGAAGTTGCCTTGGATGATATTCCCCGGGGCATTCTCAACGAGCCTGATTCCAGCGAACCTACAACCGGAAATTACATTCCGGGATACCAGGTTGCTCCCTCCAATGCGATTGTTCGGGCAATTGACGTGAATTCCTATTATTGAGAATGCCCCGGCCCTGGAGATGGCGCCTACCGTTCCTGTGACGTCTATGCCTACGAAGTTTCCTTCGATCACGTTTGTCCCAACCCGCTCAAGATAAATTCCCGCGAACTGCCCATTCGCACCTCCAAATCCGTTAATCACCAAGCCGCGCACGGTGCTATTGCCTGCGGTGATGTGCAGGCCATGGCCCGTGGCGGCGCCGCTCGCGTCCAATTCGACAATCGGCTGTCCCGCGAAACCTGGCTGCGTCATGCCGTCAAGGATGATCGGTGCGGTGATTTTTGGCAGCGTTGACGCCGGGCGAATCGTGTACGGCCCGGAGCCTGGAATATTGAATGGGATTGTGTCCGTTTCTGCAGTTTGGTTGGCGTCCAGGATCGCTTGTCGCAGCGAACCCGGACCGCTGTTTTCCGTATTTGTGACCGAGAAAGTTGCGCCCAGGCTCGATTCGCACATGAGCCAAAGCGCAGCAAAGCCGAAGCTCGGGGAATAGATCATTTTTTTCATGGTTGGATTGGGTCGGTGTGTGGACGCTGCGCCTCCTTGTCTGGTTGACGCTGCAGTGCTTCCAGGGACCGTGCGGCATCGCGCTCCTCTTCCTGCCAGGCGACGACCTGTTCCTGCGATGCGGCCTTCCAGATGAGAGCGGTGCGATCCTGGCTCGCCGTTAAAATCCGTTGAGCATCCGGAAAGAAGATAGCGGCGCAGAGATAATATTTGTGTCCTTTGAGAGTGAGCAATTCGCGCCCAGTGTTGGCCTCCCAAATCTTCACCGTCCGGTCAAAACTGCCCGTCACAATGCGTCGGCCATCGGGCGAAAAGTCCACACACGTGATTTGCTCGGTGTGCCCTTTAAGGGTGAGAAGTTCCCGCCCGGTGCTGGTCTCCCAGACCTTGGCTGTCCTGTCCCAGCTACCGGTCACAAAACGCCGGGCGTCGGGCGAGAAAGCCAGCGAGGAAATCACGTTCGAATGGGTTTTGAGGGTGAGGAGATCGCGCCCGGTTTTGGCTTCCCAAACCTTGGCGGTTCGGTCCCAGCTCCCGGTTACCAAACGCTGGCCGTCGGCCGAGAAAGCCACGGAAATGACTGGGCCCGTGTGCCGAGTAAGAGAGATCCATTCGCGCCCGGTAGCGACCTCCAGGATCTTCGCTGTCCCGTCCCCAATTCCTGTTGCAATGCGTTGACCGTCGGGAGAGAAGGCCGCAGACCAATACATACCCTGGAGGGTGTGCAGTTCCCGGCCAGTATTGGCTTCCCAGACTTTCGTCATCCCATCGTTGCCGACGGTTACGATTTGTTGGCCGTCAGGCGAGAAGGCAACTGAAAGGATCCAGTTCGTGTGCCCCGTGAGTGTGAACAGTTCGCGTCCAGTGCTCGACTCCCAGACCTTGGCCGTGTGGTCGTTGCTGCTCGTCGCCATGCGCTGGCCATCGGGGGAGAAGGCAACTGACGCAACCTGGTTCGTGTGACCTTTAAGAATGAGGATTTCTCGGCCTGAACTACTGTCCCAGAGCTTCACTGTCCGGTCGCCACTCCCCGTCAAAATCAGTTGGCCGTCAGGCGAGAAAGCCCCTGAACGGATGTACGAGGTGTGCCCTTTGAGCGTGAGCAATTCGCGACCCGTGTTGGCTTCCCAGACCTTGGCCGTCTTATCCTCGCTCGCGGTCATGATGCGTTGGCCGTCGGGAGAAAATGCGACGGCAAAGACGGCTCCGAGATGCCCGCGCAGCGTTCGGAGGTCCAGATGGCATTGCCGCTGCCAGTAATACCATTCAAAGCCGCGCTCCGGATCATCGGCAGTTTCCGCCAAAACCTGACGGAGAAGCCCGATATTGCTATCATCCCATGCTGCTTGAGCCAGGAACATGTTCGCCGCATAGGCACTCCGGCGCGCCGCGTTGCGCTCCTGCTCGGCTCGCTGCCGAATGACGATTTCGTTCGTCCGTGCGGTGTCAGCCTCTTGGCGCAAGCGACTTTGCTCGCGCACCGCACGCGTCGCGCGAATCGCCTGCCACGTGCTGACGACGGTACCGATTGCGAGGGCGCACGCGACCGAAGCCGCCGCGGCGAAAGCGAGCTTGTTTCGTCTAACTAGCTTTTGAAATCGGTAAAGCCGGCTCGGCGGGCGAGCGACGACCGGCTCGCTGTGCAAGTGGTGCTCGAGATCGAGCGCGACGCCATTCGCCGTCTCGTAGCGCCGCGTCCGGTCTTTCTCCAAACACTTCATCACGATCCAATCCAGATCGCCCCGGAGCAAACTGACCAGCTTGGGCGGCGCGGTCTGACGGTGTCGCGCCGTGGTGGTCAATTCTTCTCCCACCAGTGTGCTCACGCGCGTCGAGGGTCGCGCCGGTTCCTGCTCGCGGATGATGCGGCGCATTTCGTCCAGGCCGGCTTTCAACAGTTCATTGGCGTCGAACGGTGTTTTCCCAGTCAGCAATTCGTAGAGCAACACGCCCAGACTGTAGATGTCGCTGCGGGTATCGATGTCGAGGCCGCTCATTTCCGCTTGCTCGGGGCTCATATAAGCGGGCGTGCCAATGAATTGTTCAAAAGCCGTGAAGAGCGTCTTGTTCGTCAGCCGCTGGTCCGTGGTGGCCTTGGCGATCCCAAAGTCGATCACCTTGGGCACGGGCACCCCATCGTGCAGGGTGACCAGGACGTTGGACGGCTTGATGTCCCGATGGATGATACCCTTCTGGTGCGCGTGCTGAATCGCGTGGCATACCTGGATAAACAGATTCAAACGCTCCGTCGTGACCAGATTATTCTGGTCGCAGTACTCCGTGATCTTGATTCCCCTCACCAGTTCCATCACAAAGTAAGGCCGGCCAGCAGAGAGGCCCTCACGCCCAGCCCCTCTCCCATCCGATGGGCGAGGGTAGCCAGCGTCCCCCTCACCCGCCCGTCGGGCACCGTCTCCCCCCACCGGGGGAGAGGGACAAGGTGAGAGGGCGTTCGGTCGATCCCGCATCGAGCACCTTCGCGATGTTCGGATGGTCCATCAAGGCTAGGGCCTGGCGCTCCGCTTCGAACCGGGCGATCACACTCCGGGTATCCATCCCCAGCTTGATGATCTTCAGCGCGACGCGTCGGCGCACGGGTTCCTCCTGCTCGGCCATATACACCACGCCACAGCCGCCTTCACCGATTTTCTGGAGAAGTTTGTAGCGGCCGATTTTATCGCCTGGTTGTTCACTGAGAAGCGACGTTAGGACTGTGCCCGGGAGGACTGGCGCGGCGCCTGGGGCTGACATCAGCCGCGCCTCGGCTGCGGGTTGTTCGGGCAGGAAACCGGCGGCTTCTCGGTGCGCTCGGAGCAGGGCTTCCAATCGCTGGAGTAGCTGAAGATCGCCACGGCAAGCGCCTTTGAGAAATCCAGCGCGTTCCTCGGACGACGCGAGGTCCAGTGCCTGTTCGAAGATTTCTTTTTCGCGATTGGGCGGTGGGGCGTCTGGCATAGCGGTCTTTCCTTTATCCAGTGCGACGTGGCGGACTGGTTTGGGCCAAAAAATTTTTAAGGCCTTGTCTCGAATGACTAATGACCAATGACGAAAGAATGACGAAGCTCGAATCAGCCCTCGCTGCATCGCTGCATCTGTTCGTCATTCGAGCTTTGGGCTTCTTTCGACATTCTTTCGGCCTTCGTCATTCTTTAGCGCGGGGTCGATCTTAACTCAGAGACTCTTCTTTAGCTCCTCGTATAACCAGGCCCGCGCATAAGCCCACACGCGCTTGGCCGTGCGTTCGGAAAGACCGAGCAGCCGCGCCGCTTCGACGTTCGGCAAGCCGACAAAGAATCGGAGCTTGATCAACTCGGCGCCGATGGGATCGTTTTGGGCCAGTCTGTCCAGCGCGTCGCTCACCGCCAGCACCTGGTCGTCGTCGCTCTCCGAGGCCACGTCGAGTGTGGTCAGGTCCGCTCGTTGGAGGGCGCCGCCGTGTTTGAGCCGGCGCTTGCGCCGTGCGTTTTCAACCAGAATGCGCCGCATGGATTCGGCCGCCGCGCCAAAAAAATGCCCGCGACTGTTCCACGTCTGGTCGTGCATGCCGGCTAATCGCAGCCACGCTTCATGCACGAGCGCGGTCGGCTGCAAGGTTTGGCCGGGAGCTTCCTGAGCCATTTTCAGCGCCGCGAGTTTGCGCAGTTCGTCATAAACGAGCGGCAATAAGCTGTCGGCGGCATGGGGATCGCCTTGCTCAAGGGCGCTCAAAACGCGGGTCAGATCATTCATGG
>JACQWK010000294.1 GCA_016209525.1 Verrucomicrobiota bacterium | reverse complement strand
CCGCGAGGAACGAGTGGGGAGAGGACCGAGGAGAGGGGAAAGAATAAAAACGTGCCTCCTCTCCCCAACCCTCTCCTCCATCGGATGGCGGAGAGGGAGAAGCCGAAGAGCTTGATGCAACCTTGAATTGATGTGCCCGAAGTTGGGCCACCAATCCTTTCATCCAACAATCCACCCATCCATCGATCCAATAACTCCCCAGTTTGTTCATAACGGCTGGACTTTGAGGGCCTGTGCGGAGAGCGCCGCCTTGGGTTTGAAGTCCGGTCCAAGCGCGTAGGCAACGAGCTCATCGAGCAAGAACCTTCCTGCGGGATCTTTTGCCCCGAGGGCTTGACTGAAATTGAATCCGCTCACGAGTAGTCGGCCGCGTCCCACGGAAGCCTCGAAAAGATAGGCGCGGTCAGCAAGACGTGTGGGTCGATCAATGCAGCGCACGAGCGGCTGAATTTTGGCCGAGAGCGAGGTCAGCAGCACGGTCTTCGAGTTTTGGATGAGCGGATAGAACTGCAAATCACACCAGCCGTCGCTCGGCATTTGGCGCAGCGCCGGATGCTTGGTGTCAACGATGGTTCCCGAGGGCCCACCGCCGTCCCAGGACGAGAGGCGGAAGTTGGTCTTTTCGACGGGAAATGAAACTTCTGGATTGAGCAACAAGACGCGCCCGCCGTCTCGGAGATAGTTCGCAGTGTTGTCGTCCAGCCGCGTCGTCACGAGCATGCGAGTGCTGGCGGGAATCGGGCCGGTCTTATGTTCAAGCGCCTCCGGATGCGCCTCGCGGAGCGGATCGAATCCGGACACCAACACGTCCGAAAGAGGCCGCTTGGCTCGGCCGTTTGGAAAAACCCAGAGGTTCCAGGAATTCTCGGTTTTGCCGTTGGCGTCGCTGAGTTCGGCGTGCAGGGTGAGTTTCTCCGCGCGGTCCAGTTGCGGCAGTTCGAGTTTAATTGCGCCTACTTCCTGAACTCCGCCCGCATGAATCGCCAGCCGCGCTTGCTGGCCCTTGGCGACAATTCTCCGGCCGCGCTTGAGTTTCCATCGAAGCGTGGCCGCATCCGATGGCGCATCTTCGAACCGCGACACGACGAACTTGGTTTCGGCCGTCTCGCCGCTCCACCAATTCCGGCGTGCCATGTCGATTAACAGAACTGTCGGCGCATTGAACCGGCGAAATTCCTCGGCGGAAAGGTCCTTGGTCTGGCCAAACATTCCGACCACGCCTTCGGCGCAATTCGGATAATCCTGGAAAAGCCACACCGACGTGCCGCCCAGGCGGGAGCGGCGCGCGGCTTCCATGTTGCTCTTCAAACACGCGGCCTGCAGGCGGTAGGAAGCGGCGAGCCATTCGGGATACACGTCGAGGACTCCGTTTTTCTTCGCGAGATCGCGCGTCTGAAAAAGCCAGTAGGGACGCAGTCCGTTCTTGAAACGGCCGATCTGCGTCAGGTCGTGGAGCGTGACGAAGTAGCCCATTTCGTGCGCGATGACCGGCTTGGTGATGGTGGAGGGAATGGCGTACTTGTTGTCCTGATGGCCAATCGATTGGCCTTCGCCGAACTGAACAACCAGGTAGTCGAGCGACTCGCGATTCGCGTGCTTGAAACCGCAGCCATCCGAATCGATGACCAGCCGCGAGGGATCGAGACGTTTGGCCGTCCGGTACATCTCCGGCGCCAAGTCGAAGGAATCGTACTGTTCGTTGCCCATGCACCACGCCACGATCGACGGGTGATTTCGATGGAGCCGGATCGTGGCGGCCCATTGTTCGAGAGCCGCGCGTTTGGCTTCCGGCGTGGCGGGGAGATCCCAGCGGTAGGCGAAGGGAAACTCCGGCTGAAGCATCATGCCGACCTCGTCGGCGGCATCCAGGTATTCGGCGGGCGGAGTCCAACTGTGATGGCGGACAAAGTTAAATCCGTATTCGCGGGCGCGCGCCAGCCGGGCGCGCAATGCCTGCTTATCGGCGGGCGGGCAAATCGTGTTCGGAAAAATGCAATCGTCGCCGCAGCCGCGCAGGAAGATCGGCTGGCCATTGAGGAGGAATTTTCCGCCGGCCACTTTGAACTCGCGCATCCCAAAGCGAATGGCGCGCCGGTCGATCACCGTGCCGTTGGAAAGCAGGCGGAGGCGCGCGGTGTAAAGATGCGGCGATTGGGGCGACCAGAGTTTAGGTTTGGCGAGGCGCATGGAGAATGTGGTCTCGTTTGTAGTCCCGGCTTCAGCCGGTTCCGCGTTTGACTCCCTGCCGCCTGAAGGCGGGACTACAAACGGCTCGACGGAGGCGGCGACGGCGCCGTCCGCATCGAGGATTTCGGCGGCGATCGCGAGGCGATCCGCCATCGGCCCTTCGATGAGGACGCGTACCTCCGCCGTCTCGCCGGCCAGCCGGGGCACAACAAAAACATCTTCGATGCGCGTGGCCACCATCGCTTCGAGCTTCACCGGTTGATGAATTCCGCCCCAGGTCACGTAGAGAAAATCGAGCGTGTCCAGGCAGCCCATGAGGGGATCCACTTCGCGATGGCGGCGGGCGTCCACGCGCGCAGCGATGGTGATTGTGTCCCCGGCCTTCGCGTGCTGGGAAAGGTCAATACGCAGCGGCGTGAGATACGAATGGTGCGCTCCCGCCGGCCGGCCGTTCACCCAGACTTCCGCCTCCCGATGCACGCCGGCAAATACCAGCCAGGGAATTTTCCCCTGCCAAGCCGCGGGAATGGTCGCCCTTTTCCGATACCAACCGGGGCCGGGAAAGGCGCTGAATAGCCGGTCGGACTCGCGCTGCACGCCCAGGATGCCAAGCAGGTTCAACGATTTTTGTTCCTTGAGGACGTTTCCCTCGTATTCGCGCAATTGCTGCTCCGAGTCAAACGTCACGCCCTGCGCGTTCCATGCGCCGGGCACGCGGATTATCCGCTCGTAGGGCACGCCCGCATTGAACCATTTCTCCGCGCGACCGACATCGAGCGGGTCGAGTTTGAACTCCCATTCGCCGGACAAGTCCAGCGTAGGCCGTGCGGCCCGTTCGTTCGCAGGCGCGCTTTGAGCCGGGTCCGCCACTGTGAGAATGAGTGCGCTCCAGCTCAAGATTACCGCAACAGCGACTCTCGAATCCGAACCTGTCAGTCTGGGGGAGAGGCTCGCCATAGCGCGCCAGCGTTTGGAGTGCGTGCGATTTATCGCCGCTTCCTCACGGCCAACCGTAACCGGCCTTCCCGCTGTCTGGACCGCAGACTCTCGGAATAAGCGGCGATAAATCGCACGCACTCCAAACGCTTCGCGCCATTCGATGCCTCGCGAAATCCTCACGCCGCGGGTCGGTTCTGGAAATTGCCGCTGTCGTGTTAGATGTCGCATATTTATCATTCCGTGTGCCGTGCGGTTTGCGATGCGGGTTCATTCGGAGGCAACGGCACGTTCTGCCAGCCTTCGGCGCCGAGCCGAATGTCACGCTCGGCGAATTCCCACACAACCACACGCTTGTTCTTCAGAAGCGCAGGCCGGCGAAACAGTTCCTGGCGAACAAGCGTCGAAGCGCCGCCGTCACTGACCAGCGAGGTGAGCGGCTGCCTCAGTGCCTTCGCCAGGTGCGCGATGAAACCGGCTGAGCCGGGTTCGTCCTGCTCATAGATTCGAAGAAAGCTGTCGCCAAGGATGAGAACTTCTGACTGCGTGTCGTCTTGGTAAGGTTGGCCGGTATCTGCCCGCATCACCTGGGAGCACGGCACCTTTTCCGGAGTCACCCGACGCTCGATGGCCGGGGATTGCAGCATCTGCAGCACGTCTCCGCGCCGTTCGACCGCAGCGGGGCGTTCGCGATACTCCGCCGTGCCGGTTCTTGCCCAACCTCGCTCAATCAACCGTCGCGCCACTGCTTCCGCCGCCAATTCTACTCCCGCCGGGGACCAATGACTATCTTGAGCGAGATAAAGCCGCGCGGCACGTCCAGAGAAATCACCGGGATACGCGAGACCAGTTGGGGATCGGACGTTGCGTTCCCCCTCACCCTGGCCCTCTCCCTCAGAGAGAGGGAATCCTGCGGCTTGCGCATCGACTAATCGGGCACGCTCGGCTTGTCGAAGCGCGGCGAACGGTTCTCCCTCTCCCCTGGGGAGAGGGCCGGGGTGAGGGGGAAGGAATTGTCGCCTCTCCTGCGATTTCCTCAGTAACACGGCTGTGTTCGTTCGGGCTTCTGCAAACAACGCGAATAAATCCAGGCACTCGACGTTGGCGGAATTGAGCCGCGCCAGCACGCCGCGCGTTGTCGGTGAGATCACGCTTTGTCCCGGCGCGACGCGCCGCGTGAGCTGATCAGGATAAATGCTCTCCTTGTTCGGCACGGGCACGACCAGCAACTGAATGCCACGCGCGGCCAAAGCATCGCGCCAGGCTACAATGGCGGCCACGGGGTCGGAGTGGACCGGTAGATTCGTGGATTGATGGAGTGATGGAGTGGGGCGAGCGAGCATGTCGTCGTAGCCAGGCTTGTAGAACAGCCAGCCGTTGCGTCCGACGAGCGCCTTCCCGCCGCCGTCCCGCAGCCAGGCAAACTGCGCGAATTGAAACCATGGCCGCAGCGCACGGGCCACCACGCTGGCGTCTTCGAGATTGCGCTCGTAGGCTCGCAGATTGGCCGAGGTCGGTTTCTGCCGGAACACATCGAGCGCACCGACGCCTTCACCCCGGCGCAGTTCGACAGTCGTTTGAATGAGAAGTCCGCTCGCCAGCAACGTGAGAAAGAAGATGACCAAGGCGAATTCCGCGCTCCGGCTTCCGCACGGAGACGCTGCGGCTACCTCGCCAGGAACAAGCTTCGATTGCATCAGTGTTGGCGGCCGAGCATTCATCCTCAACTGGGAAGGCTAACCGCAAAGAACGCAGCCCGGCGAAATCGCAACCGAACGCGCTTGCCGCAAAAGAACGCAAAGATCGCAAAGCTATTTGATGTTCCTCTTTGCGCTCTTTGCAGCGCAGTAAGTCCAAATCCTCGCGGGCTGCGAAGATTTCTACGAGAGTGCCGGCGCGCGGCCATCCTGGCCGCAGCAGCCCCGAACTCACTTACCGCCGCAGCCAAAATCCAGACGTGTGGAGAATCGAAGCCGCTGCGGCCAGGATGGCCACGCGCCAATGGGGTTGCGGCTTCGCCGCGCTGTGCTCTCTTGCGGCCAAGAAGTTGATAGAAAGCTGCGGGCAACCTGGAAGATTGCAGTACAGACTTTTTCCGAGACATCGATCGGAAAATGCAATGGTCCAGATTGCTCGCACGCCGCGAAGACTTTTTGCCGCAAAGGAACGCAAAGAACTCAAAGACAAGATCGATCATTCGCGCTTCCCTTCTCTCGCGTTCTTTGCGTTCCTTTGCGGCAAATTCATCCTCGGTCGCGGCTAGCCGCGCTGGGATCTCTGCGGTCGGCTTAACTTCCGTTGCTAGGTTCATCGCGGCTAAAACTGGAAATAGAGGAAGGGGTTGAACGCTTGTGAATACATGGTCATCAGCGAGCAGGCGAACAGTGGCGTGACCATAGCAACTCGCGGCCACGTCACGGGGCGCTGTGCCCAGTCATGCGCTTGCAGCGGTTGGAACACCAGCAACGCGCAGACGCCCAGCACGAGCAGCCGGTAAGGAGTGTAGATGTCCGCCGCGAGCAACGGCGCGGTGTCCGCCACGGGCAGGAGTCCGAACATCGAGCCGAAGTACTGCCAGGCAGCGGTGAGGCTATCAGCGCGGAAGGGCACCCAGGAAAACAGCATGAACAGGAACGTCAATCCGATGCGGAGCGGGCGCGGGAAAGAATCGTAGGCGCTCCGTTTGCCGCGCCAGCGTTCGTATGCGAGCAGCAGCCCGTGATACGCTCCCCACACCACAAAGTTCCACTTGGCGCCATGCCAGAGTCCGCCGAGCAACATCACCACGGCGAGGTTGAAGTAAGTGCTCGCCGGTCCCTTGCGGTTGCCGCCGAGCGGGAAGTAGAGATAATCGCGCAGCACGGTGGACAATGAGATGTGCCAGCGCCGCCAGACATCCGTGATGTTTTCTGCGCGGTAGGGCGCGTCAAAGTTCCGGGGAAGCTCAAAGCCGAGCATTCGGCCGAGCCCCACGGCCATGTCGGAATAGCCGCAGAAGTCGAAATAGATTTGAAACGCGTAGGCGAGCGCGCCCACCCACGCGTCGAGCGGCAAGGGATTCGCCGCGTTGAACGCCGAGTCGGCCACCTGCCCGATGGGATTCGCGAGCAAAGTTTTCTTCGCGAATCCGACCATGAAAATGACGATGCCGGACGCGAAGTGTGACAGCGTCTCGCGCCGCGCCGCCAGTTGCCCGGCGAGCATTTTGTAGCGGATGATAGGTCCGGCCACCAAGTCGGGAAATAGCGCGACGAATGCCGAGAAGTCCGTGAATGATTTCGCGGGCGTGGCCTGTCCGCGATAGAGGTCAATGATGTAGGTCAGCGAATGGAACGTGTAGAACGAGATGCCGATGGGCAGCACCACCGTCATGACGCGGAACGGCTCGGTGCCGACGGTGGCGAGCAGCCGGTTCAGCGTCTCGGCCGCGAACATGTAGTACTTGAAGAAACCGAGGAAACTCAAGTTTGTGACGACGCACGCGAAGACGGCCAGTTTCCGTTGTCTCCTCGTTGCACTCGGTCGCGTAATGACCTTGCCCCAGATGAAGTCCATCACCGTTGTGAACATCATGAGACAGACGAACCACGGTTCCCACCAGCCGTAGAAGACGTAGCTCGCCACGGTGATCCATAGATTCCGCCACGCGCGCGGGAGGCTGAAATAAACCGCCAGGAACAGCGGCAGGAAGTAGAAGAGGAAAATGTGGGTGGTGAAGACCATCGGCTACTCCAGGTTTGTCCACACCGCCCAGTAAATGGCGTTGGTTGTCTGCCCGAAATATTTGTTCACGATGCCGCCCATGAAATGGTCCTCGATGGGGGCTTCCAGGGCCAGGTGATGGAGTTGCCCGGTCTGAAACCGGCGAAGGTTTCCGCCGATAACTTTGACCCGCCGGTCCGGCGCCTCGCTGCGTGGCTTCCACGGGTTGTAGTGGCCGACGAATAGGGTCGCGCCCTTCTGCGCCGCGCCCCGATGCACAGTGACGACTTCGTATTTCAGAATCGTCGCGTAGTCGTAGAGGTCTCGTTTGAAGATCGCGCCCTCGGGAATCTCCAGCAATTTCGCGGTCACCTCGACCGTGCCGTTGGTGGCTAGATGCGGATTGTTCGCTACCGTCGCAGGCGCCACTGGTTGCCCGCCACAACCGGCGGCGAGGAGGGCAAGCGCGACAAAGACGAGACAAAGGCTTCTCAGCCGCAAGTATGCAATCAGAATCGGGGAGCACACGCGCCCTCGCGTGTTTCGACCGGCGCCTCGCTGGTCGAACAGAACGCGTAGCTCAGTCATTAAATGGTGACTTGTTTTGGCGCACCAAGGTGTCCGGCGAGGGCGCCAGTATCTGTTTAGCGTAGCGCAGATTTTCAATCTGCCGTTTAGCAGAATTAGATTATGCGGCGGCGTCGAACGGAACGCGCGGGCCGGAACTTTCGACGCCCTGCCGACTTCAAGTCGGCGATACGGCAGACTGCAAGTCTG
>JACQWK010000269.1 GCA_016209525.1 Verrucomicrobiota bacterium | reverse complement strand
TCCGGGTTCAAGGTCAGCGTGCCGTGGGCCGGCCCGCTCACCCGCTCCGCCGTCAGCGGATTGTTTTCCGCATCCGTGTCGTTGCTCAGCACTCCGGGCGCCGCCACCGTCAGCGTCTGTCCTTCGTTGACCGTTCCGCTGTCGGCCACGGCCACCGGCGCGTCGTTCACCGCAGTCACCACCAGGAGAAAACTGTCGGAGCCCGTGGCGTTGTTGCTGTCGGTGACTGTGACCGTGATGGTGGCCGTGCCGTTCTGATCGGCGGCGGGTGTTACCGTCACCGTCCGGTTCGCACCGGCACCGACAAATACGATGTTAGCGTCCGGAACCAGGCTGGTGTTGGAAGATGTTGCCGAAACGATCAGGCTGGCATCGGCGGTCTCCACGTCCTCGGCTGAGAAGGCAATCGCAGCTGTGGCGTGGTCTTCGTTGATCGTTTGATCGGCCAGGTCGCTGATCGTTGGCGGGTTGTTTTCTAATGAGCGATTACCAAAGTCTAAGTTCTGCCGGACTTGTTCATCCGCTAGAAGAACCCTGTGAAGGCCGAAGATCGAACCGCCGACATCTCTCTGGAACACAGACAATGCGCTATCTCCCACGGCAACGACATAAACGTATCGGCCGTCCGGAGCCACCGCGGTTTGCAGTGGCGCCCACAAGCCATCAACGCGGTTCCCCCCCGTATCATTCTGACCATCTTTCAGAACTTCGACAAATGTGAGCCTACCGGTTGTGGCAGACCTGGCGAATACGCTGAGTGCGTCCCCGTTGCCGGCCGGCACGTACATGTGGCCGTCATCAGGGGCAAGAGCCAAGGTGTCGGCGCCTCCCAACCCGTCCACCAGAGTTCCATTTCCGTCGGGTTGCCCCTGAGTCAGCATTTCGACGAACTGGACGAAGCCCGAGGAACTATTCCGCTGGAACACCGCGACGGTATTTTGCGCTCTGGAGCTGACGTACAGGTGCTCGCCGCCGGAACTCGCGACGATCGCAACGGGCTCTTGAAGCCCTCGAATCGTTTTCCCGGACGCATCCGCTTGCCCCTCGCGAAAGACCCGCAAGAATTTGAGCAGGCCAGTCTGAGGATCTCTGATGAAAGCGGCCATGGCGCTGTCCGCCCGCGCCACCACATACACATGCAACCCATCGGATGTCACCACGACAAATTCCGGCGGCACGAGGCCAACGACCGTCTTGCCGTTTCCATCCGGTTGTCCGTCCTTAAGAATTTGGAGAAACCTCAACTCACCCGAACTGATGTCTCGCTCGAAAACCGCCACGGAATCACTATTAAGTCCGGTGACATACACGTGCTTTCCGTCCGCAGTGCACGCGACCGAATTCGCGCCATCAATCCCGCGCACAACATTCCCGTACGCGTCCGGCAATCGGTCGGTCAACGTCCGGACGAACGTCAAACGTCCAGTCAGGGTGTCGCGAGTGTATGTGGCTAAGGTGTCTTGCGGCACTGAAACAACATACAAGTGGCGTCCGTCGGCTGTGATGGAGACAAACGTTGGCTCGATCAGTCCGCCGACCGCATTGCCGTTTTGGTCAACTCCGCCATGGGTTAAAGCTTCAACAAATGAGAGCTTGCCGGAAGAGTTTCGGGCAAAAACGGCCACCGCATTGTCGTTGCGGCTGACGGCATGGACATGCTTGCCGTCCGGACTCGCCACCAGGGAATCGGCGCGCGCCAGCCCATTCACGATTTGTCCTTGTCCGTCGTTTTGCCCATCAACGAGCGTTTGCACAGACGTCAACCTCCCGGATCCGGTGGCTGGACGCGCCGGAATGGTCTGGATCCATCCGGCTTTCGGAGCTTCGCGCACGAGGTATTTTCCTGCGCCCAGATTATCGAAGCGGTACCAACCACGTTCCGTCATTGGATCGATGATTTCATCTCCATTTAGGTCTAGGCTGTGCGCCACCTGGGTTGCTATCACCTCTCCTGAGTCTTCTAAAACGAGTTCGACTAGGAAACCGTTCACGCCGAATTCACCACTGTGCTTGATTCCGTCGCCATTAAGGTCATTGAACTTCTGGCCACTCAGCCGTCCCGACGCGGCTTCGGAATTTCCGACGGCACAGGCCAGGACAAGGCACTTCGCGAAGTGAGCGAAACGACGCAGGCTGCCGAAAGGGCCCAGGAGTGGCAGGGATCCATTTCTTCTTTTCAGTGAGGCTAAGAGATTAGACATAAATACCCGGATTGACTGCGGTTAGTGCTTGCTGATCGGCTCGTCTCGATTCGATGTCATCGGTGCGAAGCGATTTCAAGACGCACGGAGACGGGTCGCTGAGGTGCATTGTGCACGGACATCTGCCACCTCTCAATTCCCTGAAATAAGGGGCAAGCACTGCGTCCGCAAAGTCCCGGGTGAGCTGGCGAAGGTACCGATGAAGCTGAGAATCGCAGTTGGAAACCGATCCAATAAAGACCGGACCTACGACTTCAAATATTTTGCGACGGCCGCGGTGCGGGAGTGAACGTGGAGCTTGGCGTAAATCCGTTTCAGATAATCATTCACCGTCTGTACGGAAATCCCAAGGTCTTGGGCGATATCCTTGTCGCCCCATCCTTTCGCCAAATGCTCCAACACATCGCGCTCGCGTGGGCTGAGCTTTTGGATTTCCGCACGCCGCTTGCCCAGCTCGTGGAAGTAATCAAGCATTCGTTGAGCGACCTCGTTGGACATGCTGGGCCGGTTTTCGACGAGATCGATGATTCCCTTGAGGATCTCGTCTGAGGGCTTGTGCTTCAAGACGTAGCCGTCGGCTCCAGCCCGCAACGCCTGAAATATGTTCTCGCTATCGGAAAATCGGGTCAGAATCAGCACCTTGATGCCCGGGGCTTTCTTCTTCAGTTGGCAAACGCATTCAATTCCAGAGAGTTTTGGCAGATGCAAATCCACCAGCACAACATCAGGAGGATTGACGGGCAAAGACTGAAGTGCCGCCTCGGCGTTCGCATACGCATCGAGAACACGGAAGGTCGGGATTCCTTCGAGCAGACGCACCAGCGACTCGCGCGTCGTCCGATTGTCCTCAATGATCGATACGGTGGTGTTCATCAGAAGAATCTCCGATCTGCGGTCACGTCCGGAGTGGGAGGCAAATAAGAATACGTGTTCCTTTCCCGGGTTGGCTGTCCAATTGAAACTCCGCGCCTAAAGCGGCGAGGCGCTTCTGCATATTCGTCAGTCCGTTGCCGGAGGAGTGCGCACTGACCGAAGCGTAATCGAATCCACAGCCGTCATCCTGCAGGGTCAGCGTGAGCTGTCCGTCAGAGATCCCGACGTGCGCCCATAGGACGTCAGCGGCGGCATGCTCCGCCACGTTGCGGAGAGCCTGCTTAATCACCAAGAGGAGATTGTGACGCAATTCGGCCGAGACAGAGTATTCCGGAATCTCGCCTGGCCAATCGAACTTCGCGTCTAATTGGGACGCGCGGGCAAACTCGGAGACGTACTCTCGAATCCGCGCCAATAACCTCGGCAGGGTGTCGTTTTGCTGATCGAGAGCCCAAACAATTTCGTCGAGAGAAGCAGACATCTCTCTGGAAAAGCGGCTGATCCGCTGGAGTGAAGTCATGGAATTCGGATCCGACCCCGAGTTTTTCAACGCCAAATCGGCCACGAGGCTAATGTTTCCGACTTGAGCTCCCAGTTCGTCGTGGATGTCTCGCCGAATACGCTCGCGCTCGGATGCGACCGCGTCCTGACGTTCCAGGCGCTCGAGGCGGCGAAGATTTTTGAGACGACGGCGATATACCGTGTATGCCATCGCAACCAAGACCCCCACACTGCCAGAACGAAACCAGAGTGTTTCGTAGTAGTGGGGGGCGATGACAAACGCCAACGAGGCACCTTTCTCGTTCCAGACGCCGTGATCGTTGCACGCAATCACATCGAAGTGATACTGACCAGGCCGGAGATTCGTGAAATAGGCGACGCGTCGCTCGTCCGCCGTTCTCCAATCATTCTGTTGGCCTTGAAGACGGTACTTGAACCGGACCTTTGCGGGTGCTCCCAAGCTGGTCGCCGTGTATCGAATCTCCACCAAATTCCCGCTTCCTGGAGGAAGATGGATCGGCGATGGCAGCTCATGGTGTGCCTCGATCACCTCCCACTCCGCCGCTCTTTTCCGACTCGATGGCGAAGTGAGAAAAACTCGTCCGTCGTTGAAAATCGCAGAATCATTCATCCGGACTTCCTCAATGATGACGTTTGGCACCGAAGCGTTGTCTTTGACGATCGACGGGTCAATGACCACGACGCCCCGAACGGTGGGAAACCAGAGTTTGCCGTCCCGGGATTTGCAGCCGGCCGGCTGCATCTGGCCATTGGTCTCGCTGGCGAGCATTCCATCCGCTTCACCGAAGGAAATACAGTTCACGGAGGACGCTTTCGCGTCCGCGACCTCATTGAGGACCCGGCGGCTGGCGCGGAAGATGCCCCGCCTGCAGCTAATCCAGAGGTACCCAAAGTCGTCTTCGAGAATCTGATTGATCAGATTGTCGAACAGACCGTTGTCGATCGAGAAGTTGGAAAACCGGCCCTCCTTGAATCGGCTCAGGCCGTGCTCGGTTCCAATCCACAACGCGCCCTCAGAGTCTTCGTGCAGTGCGGACGTTTCGTTGGAGATCAGGCCGTCTCGGGTCGTAAAGGCCATGAATCGGCCTTGTTGAAGACGATTGAGTCCGCCGCCCGCGGTGGCAAACCAGAGATTATGCTGCCGATCTTCCAAGATGCCGCGAACGTCGTAATGCGAGAGAGCCCCCTGAAGTCGGTTGGTAGTCCAAGATTCTTGCTGAAGGCGATCCGGGGTGAGCACCGATCCTGTGCAGACGTGTTCTTCGTTATGATAAACGACGCTTCGCGGATGGTGTTCCCACGCGCCGCCACGATAGCACCAATGTTCATTGCCCAAGACCCGCACGACCTCGTTCGCTCTGTAGCTCCAAAGCTCGCCATGGGTGTTTAGCGACCAGTGATCGCGATCCTCACACCAGACTGGAACGGGCCGCCCAAGGCAAAGGGATCCCCGGTTGCCCACCCAGATGTTCGTTGCGCTGTCCTGAAATATCGCTCGGGTTTGAAAGACTCCTGCCCAACTATCCACCTGATACCACGCTTGGTTGGCTTCCTGAAGATGCCAGGCTCCTGAGAACGCAGTCCCGATCCACATCCCGCCATATCGGTCTTCCAGGAGAGATCGAACACTGCCTCCTTGGCGGTTGAACTCCCACAGATTCGTCCAGACACTCAGTTGACCATTCTTAAACTGATTGATGCCGCCACTCGTGCCAATCCAAACTGCGTGTTTTCCCTCGGCGACGGACCAAACATCGTTGTGCACGAGGCCGTTCCTGGTGCTATACACCGTCAGGACGGGATGGCGCAAACGGTTCAGTCCTTTAGAAGCCGCACCGAGCCAAAGATTCCCTTCGCGATCTTTGCAGACGCTGCGTAAAGAATCGTCTTGAAGAATATCGGGTAAGGTGACGGCAACAAAACGATCAGAATCGAACCGGCTCAAAGCGTTTCCGCTGAGGACCCAAACCGTGCCGTTCGCGTCTTCGAATATCGACCGTATCTCTCCATTCTCCTCGCGATTTCCAATCCGATAACGAGTCGGTTGTTCGCCGACGAATTGATAAACTCCATGGTACGTGCCAATCCAGACTCGCTTCTGTCGATCCTGATAAACACAGGTCACAATGTCGTAATTCTCACGGGGCGATTCACCGGGGGTCCGCCAAATCTGCCGAAAGGTTCCCGTGAGCCTGTCCAGCTTGAAGAGACCCGTGGCAAATCCCACCCACAATGCTCCGTCGCGATCTTCGCAAAGGGAATAAACATGCTTGTGCTTGAGCGAATGGTTGATGTAGTTCGTGAACCGTCCCTTTATGAAAAGGCTGACTCCGCCGCCGGTTCCAATCCAGACTCCACTCTCTTGGCAGACGGTCAGAGCGCTCACTTCGTCATGGCAAAGACCTTCAGCGGTGGTAAAAGGAATAAACCGCCCCGGCCTTCTCATCAGCAACCCGCCTTTGGTGCCAACCCACAGATTTCCTTCGCTATCTTCCGCCAAGGCCTTGCACGCTTCGCTCCGAAATGCCCCAGTGTTCGCTCGATTGTAAGTCGTGAAGCGCACCCCATCAAAGCGGGCCAATCCGCTTCCGGTTCCCACCCAAAGGTAGCCGTCCCGCGTTTGGAGAAGGCACTCGACCCGGTTTTGCGGAAGCCCTTGCTCGGTTTTCCACGTGGCGATCTCAAACTTGGGTGCGTGCGCATCCAAAGCAGACGTTGAACTGACTCTTTCTCCCGCGTGAGTAATGCCCACCGCGAATGCCGTCAGCAACCAACCTGTTACGGCCCCAGTAGCGCACGGGAAGCCGCACAGGATTTCGCCGAGCCAACGCATGCGCACAATCTAGCGAGATGGGTTCCCGGACGCAACCATGGGGAAGAGGCTGATCCAGAATCCGAAATCCGAAACTCGAAATCCGAGACAATTCCGAAGGACCGAAATCCGAATCTCGAAACTTTGCGGCCGCGCACCGTTTTGAGCCTTGGAGCTTTCGGATTTTGAATTTGATTCGTATTTCGAATTTCGTGCTTCGGATTCGGCCTGCCCTAAGGGCGTAATGCCCAACGCTAGAATTGCGCCAGAAAGTCGGATTTTGGCTTTGCATCGACCCTTGCGTCGGCTGTTGCGACTCGACAGAGACGCCGTCAATCCGATGCTGCGCCGTGGATTTGTGCGCGACCCGTCGCGGTTTGCGCTTCCCAGCCGTTCCTGCGCAAGATTAGCGTCACAGCGCCAACTTCGCTGGTGTGGAGCACGGGAGTTCTTAATCGCGCCAGGCGCTCCCTGAGCTTCCAGCCTGCGCTTTCGCTGGCCGGAAATTCAGCGCTCGCCACGACGATCAACCTCGGATTGACGGCATCGAGGAGCGCCGGAGACAATGGTTCGCCTTGGGCAGGCAGACCAGTGACGACGATATCCGCGCGCAGATCGTCCTCTCGCTCCAACAGCGTTCGCTGACCCATTCTCCCAAGGTCGGAAAGCAGCAAAATCCGAACGCCATGAAATTGCCCGCGCAAAACAACGGCGTTGTCGTCCGCTTGTGAGAATTGATCGTCCGCACTGGGATGCACCACCGTCCAACCGCTCAGGGAGTCCCCACGGCTGACGCGCTGCCAGCATCCGGGAGCTGCCTCCAGCTCCCGGACAATTTGGCGATACACAGGCGAGCGAAAACGGGCCGGGCTCGTGAACACTCGGGACACGGAGAATTGCTCTTTGACATGCGGCCAGCCGCCAACATGGTTGATGTCACCGTGAGTCAGCAGAACTTTGGGCAATTGCTTCACGCCCTGTGAACGCAAGAACGGTCGAAGGAGAAATTCTGCCGAAGCGCGGTTCGCGCAATCGATGAGCAGGTCCTCCGATCGGCCTCGCGCATCAAAGAACAACCCGCTCCCGCCCAATGGAAGCACTGTGAGCCGGACGGTTTGCTGTTCGCTTCGCCACTGCCACGCCCAGGCCGCCAGCACTCCGGCCAGGGACACCGCCGCCCACTTTCTCCAGCGGGGCGCGAAGGCCCAACCGGACGCGCAAAAGCCAAGCAGTGGATAATAGATCAAGAATTCGGCCGGCGTTGGCGGGCGAACGTAGAAATAGGCGCCGGGCAATTCCGCAGTCCAATGGCTGAGCGAGACCATCATTCGCATCCAAAGCCAGCCGCTGTGATTGAAAAGTTCCGTGAACCACGGCAACCAATCACCACACACCAGACTTCCCAATCCACACATGAGCGCAAGTCCGCTCAGCGGCACGATCAGCAGATTGGCCAGCAAACTGACCGGGGTGAACAAATAAAAGTAGTAGGCAATCAACGGCAGCGAGCCCAGCCATGCCGCCAGAGATGTCGCCAAGCTCGTGGTCACGTAGCGCAGCGGATCATCCAGCAATTTCCGCCAGCGCGGACGCAACTCGGGCGGGAGCATCGGATCGGGCAGCAGCAGACGTTGGCGGACTTTCTCCAAGTTCGGCAACAGCAGGCCGATGCTCAGGACGACGAAAAACGAGAGCTGGAATCCTGCTTGGAAGAGTTGGGCCGGGTCCCAAAGGAGAATGATCAATCCCGCCGCGGCCAGCGAATTGACCAGGTCGCTCGGGCGGTTGAGCGCCCAGCCGCCGATGATCACGTTCATCATGAGGGTCGAACGGATGGCGGACGCTTGCCAACCTGTGGCCGCGGTGTAGAACCACAAGAGCGGAATCGCAATTAACCCGCACGCCGCGCGCGGCACTCGCACGACTCGCAACACACTTACCAGAATGCAGGCGATCAGCGCGATGTGCAGTCCGCTGATCGCGAAGATGTGCAAGGTTCCGCTGCGCATAAACGGCTCCGAGACCTCGTCCGTCAACCCGGTTTTCCAGCCGAGCGCCATCGCCCAAAGGAGCCGGAGCGGCTCGTCTTCGCAGGGGAGCCCTTTGGCCAAATTGGTTTGAGCCCAAGCGATAAAACGATCCGCCAGCGGCGGCCGGGCTCGCGCATTTTCGATGGTGAGGGCGCGCCAATCATTGGTCGTCTCAACGATCAGTTGGTAGTAAATGCCTAGGCGACTTAGATACGCTCGATAGTCGAACATTCCTTGCGCGACGCGCTCTTTAGGAGGCCGCAGGGTTCCGGAAATCTCCACTCGCTGTCTGGTGAAAAACTGCGCGCCGAGGAGGCCCGGCGTGCTCACCGCGACCCGCCCAACCGCGGGCCGCCATTCTTTTGCGAAATGAAGTTCATTGACATCGACCTTCGCGATGGTCCGCCAGTTTGGTTCTGAGCCGCTGTCGTAAACTCGTTCGACCGGCCTCTCCGAGAGAATTCCTCGGACCGTGACAAATTCCGCCTTCTCACCCAAGAGCAGCCTCAGGTCCTGGGGCGAAAGGATGGCGGTTCGGCTGGTCGAATGGACGCACCCGGCCAGCGGGATCAGCGGCCAGAGCAGAAACCGGCGAAGGGAGACGAAGAATAGCGCCGCCAGCGAAAAAAGAAACGCCACGCCAAACAGCAGACCGAGAGAGAACTCCAGGAACTGGCCGAGCACAACCCCGCCTGTGTAAAGCACGGCCACAGTGACGAGAGGGCGCGACATGGAGGCTTATTGACGAGACCGTTGGATGAACGACAGGTCGGCGTTTGTAGTCCCGGTTTTAGCCGGTTCAGGCCGCCTAAAGGCGGGACTACAAACCTTCCGCGTGTAGTCCATCCCACGGTCTCCTCTGTAATTCGAACTTAAATTCAACACATTCCGAATGCCCCTCACCCCTTCCGATTGGGTGAGGGGCATTCGGAATAAGGCGTTCACGTCGATCAGTCTCATCTTGACTGCGAATCCGAATGACGTGGTCGAGGGCGGCGGTTCCGATACCGGATGAGAGCCAATCCCAATGCCGCGCCCACGGCGTCTGTGGCGACATCCCAAGCGCTGCCGAAGCGCGACGAAACCAGCGATTGATGCACCTCGTCGGAGACGGCGTAAAGTGTGGAGCCAAGGAAAGCCCAACCCAACGCGAAACCGTTCCGGGATTTCTCGCAAAACGGTCGCGACCGGCCAATCGCTCGCCAGAGGAGCATCGACAGCACAGCATACTCCGTCAAATGCCCGCATTTGCGCACTCCGAGCTGAACCCGCTGAACGGCGAGATCGGAGATGTCGGGCTTGAGCCAGCGCAGGAACGGTCCGATCACGCGCGACGTCCGTTCGCTGGAAAGGAGTGGGCTTGATCCGGCAAAGATCGCGGCCATCCACAACAGGACCGGCAGCCAGTATTTCCAGATTGGACGACTCCCTTGCACTGCATTTAGAAAACAGGTTGTTCTCGGGAAGGCAACTCAAAATCCGCTCGCCCTGTTGCTCGGCTCACCCAAGAACCGGGCGCTGCAAATCGGTTGCTAAAGGCGCCTTTCTCTGGCAATCAGTAACAACAGGTATGAGACGATTGCTAATTCGCCTGCTGTGGCTCGGTCTCGGATTCGTCCCGGGGCTGCGGTTGCTTGCTCCGTCCACACCCGCGCAGCCCGCGGAATCCGTCGCGCGCATCCACTTCGCCGGGTTTGACCGGGTGAACGACGACGCCCAGGCCGGAACGCTCAAGGAAATCTGGAGGCTGCCCGAAACGGCCCGGCTAAGGGAATCCGTCCTGCAAAAGCTGGCGCGGGCCATGGCGGGTCATTTTCGAGCGCGCCAGGAGAACCCCAAGCAGACAGACTGTGCCGCGCTCCTGCAACCGCTCCTGGAAGACCTCTTGCGGCGAGAATCTTACGCGGAGGTCAAGAGACAGGGCCCCCGGGGCCACCTCTGCACGTTGGCGATCCAACTGGATGCTGACCGGAGGCGGATATGGGAGACCAATTGTTCGCAATTGTCCACCCAGTGGAGCCGGGTGACGAAAACCGGGACGAACCGCATCGCCTTCGCCAGCTCCGAGGCCTGGTTTCTCTTGATCGCGCATTCCGGCGCCGCCAAGAGTGACGCTGCGGAGGCGGAATCGCTGTCTTTCATTCGCGAAGTCAAAGCCAAAGGACGGCCGGGACCCGCGTTCGAAGGGCCTTGGCTGAAAGCGGACCTCGATATGGGTCGGCTCAGCCACAAACTTCCATTCGTTGCCGACGCGGACCAACCGCGCGTGGAGTTCACCGCGAGCGGGAAGGCAGGCAGGTTGATCTCTCAGGCCCGCCTCACGTTCCCACAGGCCATGGGCTGGCAGATCGAGAAGTGGCAGGTGCCTGCGAACACCATTCGTGATCCGCAGGGCCGTTTGATGAGCTTCGTCGGTGTCCAAGGAATTGCCCGGTGGTTGAACCGCCAGCCGTTCATGCAAAAGCTCCGCTTGGACCCAATCCCGAATCAAGCTTTTGTCTGGGGAGATTCTCACGCGCCACTGCAACTCTTGGCCGCGGTTCCGGTCCGGGATGTCACGAATTTCCTGACGCGGTTCGACGCGGAGTTGCGAACCAACTGGAACACGGTCCTCAGGGAAACGGATGCGGGGGAAGTGCAGTTCCTGACCAACGACTTTCGGCTCATGTGGGTCGGCCTGGCTCCCGGCATTTTCCCTTACTTGCGGCCGGCACCGGAGTCGGCGCCACAATTTCTCCAGGCGGGTCTCTTTCCACTCCGAGATGCGGCGACGAACCCGCCGCCTTCTGATTTGCTGGACCAATTCGCCAGGCGGACCAATCTGCTTTACTACGATTGGGAAATCACTCAAGAACGCCTGACTCAGTTGCGGACTTTGATTCCATTTCTTTCCTACATCCTCGACCTCCATAATCCGGATGCGGCCTCGCCCAGTTTCAAATGGCTCGACGCCATAGAGCCGAAACTTGGCAATAGCGTCACAGAGATCACGGCGGACTCTCCCCGAGAGTTGAAGCTGGTCCGCAACTCCCAGCTTGGCTTGAACGGTTTGGAACTCATGGCGCTGGCTTATTGGTTCGAGAGCCCGAATTTTCCCCGCGTGAATTTTGAGGTTTCCCTTCGAACCGCCAGCAAACCCAGAAAGCAAGCGTCCTTGCCTTAGAACCGTGCAGTGGCCGTGGTTGATTCAAGATTCTCGCGAACGGGGCGCGTGCACCCTGCCCGCGCGCTTTTCAATTATTAGTGCGTTCAGAAATAGCTACGCACCCCTCACCCGGCCTTCGGCCACCCTCTCCCCATCTGATGGGGAGAGGGATGGGGTGAGGGGCATTTGTCATGTTGAGTTAGTTATGAAGTGTCTGCTATCTCGGCAGGAGGCCGCGCGCACAAACTGTCCGCGTTCGTGCTCGAATCCACCTTGGCGTGGCGGGAGCCTTCGAGGAAGGCTTGGCCGCGCTACGAGCCCCGAAGCATGCTGAAACTAGGCGTCAACATTGATCACGTCGCGACTGTCCGAGAGGCGCGTTACCACGGCCAAAACAGGGGTGAACCCGATCCGGTCGAAGCGGCACTGATCTGCGAGCAGGCGGGCGCCCATGGCATCACGGTCCACCTGCGCGAAGATCGCAGACATATTCAGGATCGGGACGTCATCCGATTGCGGGGAGTCATTAAAACGCGCCTGAACCTGGAGATGGCCAACACGCCGGAAATCGTGGCCTTCGCGCTCAAGCTTAAACCGGACATCGTCTGCGTCGTGCCGGAACGCCGGCAGGAGTTGACAACCGAAGGAGGGTTGGACGCCGCGGGCCAAAAGGAGGCGCTTAAAGAAGCGCGGAAGCGATTGAACGATTCCGGCATCGAAGTGAGCCTCTTTATTGATCCCGAGCCCCAGCAGGTGGAGGCGTCGGCCAGCGTGGGTGCCCAGTTCATCGAACTGCACACGGGGACGTTCGCGGAACATTTTTCCGAAGCAGGCGCGCGCGATTTGGAAATTGCGCGCTTGGTCGCGGCGGCCAGACAGGCTCGCCATTTGGGTCTAAAGGTCAACGCCGGCCACGGACTGAACTTTCAGAACGTGCCAGCCCTCGGTCGAGTGCCGCACCTCGTCGAACTCAACATCGGCCACAGCTTGGTGAGCCGGGCGATCTCGGTCGGCCTCGGAGAGGCCGTGCGCGAAATGCTGCGGGCCATGGAAACTTACCGTGGGTGAGCATTCCCCGACATTTTGACGCGCGTTGGAACGATGGGCCCTTCCACGGGTGGGGCGAGACTCCGGTCGAGCCTTGGAATCCTCGCTGGCCATAGATTTAGGGCTCGACGGGAGTCTCGCCTCACCATCTGGTTCATAGGCAGAATTGCTGTTTCGGATGATCCTGGGAATTGGCATCGATATTATCGAGGTGGCCCGTATCCGCGCCTCCTATGAAAAATTCGGCGAGCGGTTCCTCCGCCGGATACTTCTGCCAACCGAGATTCGCTACTGTCTCTCCTACAATTTCCCGGCGCCGCATCTGGCGGCGCGTTTTGCGGCCAAGGAAGCCGTCTCCAAGGCTTTTGGGACGGGCATCGGCGGCAAGTTGAGCTGGCACGACATGGAGGTGGCTCGAAAGGAGTCCGGGGAGCCCTATCTGATCCTGCACGACGCGGGTCAGCGATTATTCCTGGAAAGGAGCGCCCACGCCGTCCATATCAGCATCAGCCACACGGATTTCTACGCTGCGGTCGTCGCCATACTGGAGCGTTGAGCCCGGCCTCAAAGCAGAGAGATCCCTTTGGGGACTTTCACGATGACGGTGCCGGCGATCTTGTCGTGCCAGGATTGCTTCTCCCGATCCCAACCCGCCCAGAAAAAGCCGATCAACAGCACAACGAAGGAAACGATGCTGAAGAGACAGCGGACCAGCGCCACCGCAAAGTCAATGGCACGCCCGTCCACGCGGAGTATTTTCAGTCCGAACACGATTCCCCCAATCGTTGTCCCCTTCCAAGTCCACATGGCGACGTGGTAGATAACAAGGAGGAACGGAAAGGAGATTCCATGTCCAAGAAAAGCGCTCACGAAGCCAATCAGCAGTAAATCGACCATCGCTGCCCCCACTCGAATCCAGAAGCCGGCTCGCTCGAAATGCACGGCTTCGGAGCCTGCGACCGGCGGCGGAGAGGCGGCACCTTCCATAGGCGGTGCCACGGCCGAACCCACATGGTCACCGGTGGGAACGATGAAGGCCGAAGGCGGCCTGCGTTCTCGTTTGAATTGAGCGGAGAGAGCCATCAATACTGCGCCTACACCCCAGATGATCCCCGCTCCCCAGACGAGAAATCCGATGATCGGAACCGTATAGAGCAGGTAAAAAATCAGGACCCCAATCAACAGCGCGGCCAGCGGAAGCTGCAATGCGCTCAGATTCAATCGCCGGGCCAGTTGCTGGCCGGTGAACTCGTAGGTCGCGACCTTCCCCAATAGAACCGCGACAATCGAGGAAATCATTAACAGCGGAACACCAACGACTGTGACCGACAAAAGGACAAGCACCGGCAAGAACAGGATCATGCTCAGCAACCCGACAAAGAAAGAAGCCACCGGCGCCTCGTCCAGCGCGTTCACGCACGCTTGGATAGGGCGCGGAATGACGACCGCCAATAAGGCATAAAAGATTACGAAGAGGCCCGCGACAAACCAAACCCAAGCCAACTGCGGAGGAAGCGGCCGGGCCAGCAGGAAGCCGCTCCGCAGCCAGTCGATGAGCCATTGAAAATGCTCGCCAAAAGCGAATTCCTTGCGCATTCCTTCAATGATCGCTCCCGGATCGACCCGCAATTTTCCTCCAATCGCGATGAGTTCGCGTTCAACGAGAGCCCGCGGCCCCAGCGTTGGCGAACCCAAGATGTTGACCAGTGATCCGTGCACTTTGCCGTCCAGATTGACGGAACCGAGAATCGTGCACAAATCTCCGCGCACAGTTCCGGTCACTTGGCTTGAACCGAAGATGACCACCGCATCTTGGTGAACCGTGCCTTCGATCGTGGCATCACCGAAAATCACAACCATCTGGCGACACGACTCGTTTTTGCGAAGATGAACGTCGTGTCCAAAAACCACCAGTTGATTGCGCCGCACGTGCTCCGCTTGCGGCTCTGCGGGTTCTTCCGCAGCGAAGTCACGGTTTGCGCTCTGGTCGGCTCCAAATTCCTGGGCCGAAGCAGAGCATGGTTTTGAGATCGGCCACAGTGCCAGCAGCCCAGCGACCCAAAGTGGCAGATTGCAGTGCAAGGTTTTCATGGTTCTAGCGCCTGTTAATGGCCAGCCGAAAGCAGACGGTTCCTATGCCGACACAAGAAACGTATGCCATGAAGGTGATCGTGAGGCTGAGAAGAAGCCAGAATCTGCCAATGGCATTCAAGATCAGCCAGGCGGCATTGGCCAAGGTGCGGAGGATGTCTTGCGCCACGCTGTACGGCGCGAGTGATTCGCGGACACCATCCAGCGAGATCGAATTCACCGTATCGTTCCAGAAGACCGCTCCGCCCAAAAAAATCGAAGAAATCAGCGCCACGGCCAGCCCAAGCGAGAACACTCTCAAGCCGAACGGCCAATGAAACCAAGACCGCTGCCACCAGTGTTTCCGAGCGCTGTAACGCAGCGCCTGCAGGACGCGCGGTATCAGCGTCGCCGGCGCCTGAAGCTCCGGAAGCTTCGCGAGCTCCCGATGGATCAGTTTTTCCAATTTGTCGTCAGATTCGTTTTGCATGTTCTCACTCGAATAAGGTTCAGGCCACGCCCGGAGAGAGGATGCTTCTGGCTTCCCGCAATGGCCTCGGTCTCGGACGGTCGCGTTCCGCGCTCTCCTCCCCTTGTTTGGGTTTGAAGTCGCTCCATTCGTCGCCATCGGTCGATCCGAGTCTGAGTTTGCGGCGAAGGGCTTCGCGTCCTCGGAAAATGTCAGTTTTGACTTTGCTCAAGGAGATGCCCAGCCGGGTCGCAATTTCTTCGTAGCGGAGGTTTTCGAAATGATACAACACCAAGGGCACTCGCTGAGCCCCGGGAAGCTTCAGCAGCGCCTTCTCCAGCAACTGCCGATAATCCGATCCCTCCAAGGTTTGGCTGAGCGTGTCTGGCGCCGGAAATTCCGGAATAACGTCCTCACCCTCTTCGGACTGGAACATCTCGGAGAAAAACCGCCAGCGAGCTCGGTACCTGGACAAATGGTTCAGACAAAGGTTGGTGGTCACAGTCTTCAGCCATCCTCCGACTGTCGGGCTTTGAGCGAGTTCGGCGAATCGTTCGTAGGCCTTGAGAAAAACCTCCTGCGAGATGTCCTCGGCTTCGACCGGATTGCCCAGCAACCGCACGGCGGTGGTGAACACCATGTTCTGGTAGGCTCGCATAAAGGCCTCAAAATTGTCGGTCGCTGTCATTTCTTTGCCCGAACCGGATCGGGATGATCTTAGCGGAAGGACACCCGGAAGCACAAAAAAGTTGCGCAATCGCAAGACGCACTCTTTTTTTTCGGCACAGATTCTGCCTTTCTTAAGTATTGACAAATTTAAAGCGGGCTCTAATTTATCACAAATAATGAGAATTTGATTCGGGTAGCGGTACGTTTCTTCAGCGGGGTTCCCCACCCCCACCTCCTTGGCGTCTGCTGCCCGAATCGTTTTTTCGCAACATCGTTTTACTTCGCCGTTGACTTGCGGTTTGGGTTTTTCTAGTTTCGCTGACCCCTTGCG
>JACQWK010000268.1 GCA_016209525.1 Verrucomicrobiota bacterium | reverse complement strand
GGTTTTGTTTTGCGTTTGCTTCGCGGCCACCCTGCCGGCCTCGGCGCAAGTCTCCAAAGGATTTCAAGTGAAGGCGGTGTGCCTCTGGCGTTTGGCCCAGTTTGTGACCTGGCCGACGAACGCATTTGAGAATACGAACAGCCCAATCGTCATTGCTGTCCTGGGCGAGAATCCGTTTGGCGACCTTCTGAACGCGGCCGTCAGCGGCGAGACGGCGCATGGCCGCAGACTGGCGGTGGAATATTACCGCAGCGTGAGCGACATCAAATCGTGCCACATTCTTTTTGTCAGCGCGTCCGAAGCGGGACAGGTTAAGAAGATTTTCGCCGAGCTGGCGGGCAGAAGCATCCTGACGGTGGCGGACTTTGAAGACTTCGCGCGTTCGAAAGGCGGTTCGGTTTGCTTTCTCACTCGGCAAAATAAGATCAAGCTCCAAATCAACCTCAAGGCGGTGACCGCCGCCCGGCTGGGGCTTGATCCTCGGCTGCTGCGCGCGGCGGAAGTTATCGACAACGAATAACCCAATGCCAAAGGGGCAAAGCTCAATCAAGCATCGCGTTCGAGCCGTCATCCTGCTCGTCAGCATCGTGGTCTTGTTGATCACGGCCACCCTGTTCGTAGCCTACGAAGTGATCAGTTTCCGAGCGCAGCTTGTGCAGAATCTTTCCACGCTCGCGGCGGTGATCGCCGACAACATCGCGGCCCCGCTCGCCTTCAACAGCGAGGAGACCGCGGAAGAGATTTTGAGCGCGCTCAAAGCCGAGCCGGACATCGTGGCCGCCTCGGTGTTCGACCGGGAGGGAAACGTCTTTGCGAAGTACCCGCTCCAATCGCAGACCCATCTGCTCCCGGCGCAGTTGGAGAACGCCGGCCTTCGGTTTACGGCTGACGCGCTGGTGGTTTTCCAACCGGTCATAAAAGAAAAGAAGTCCATTGGCACGTTGTATTTGCGCGCTTCTCTGCAGGGATTGTACGGACGGTTTTGGCGGTACGGCGCCATCGGTGGAGCCGTTCTCATAGGCTCGTTGGCCGTGGCCTTCGTTCTTTCCACGCTCCTGCAAAAACGCATTTCCGATCCCATCCTGGCGCTGACCAGCGCCGCGCAAAAGGTCTCCCAGGCCGGAGATTACTCGGTGCGAGCGCCCAAGCTGACGGAAGATGAACTCGGAACGCTGACCGACGCTGTCAACCGGATGCTGGCGGAGACTCAAGCCAATCAAAGCCGCCTGGCCGAACAGGCGCGCCTGCTGAATTTGACGTTTGACGCCATTCTCGTGCGTGACGCCCACAACCGAATCACCTATTGGAACCGCGGCGCAGAGGAACTCTACGGTTTCACCCAGGAGGAAGCGCTCGGCAAGGTCTCGCACGAGTTGCTGCGCACCGAATTTCCCGATTCGCTGGAGCAAATCGAGGAGAAGTTGCACCGCGACAACCGCTGGCTCGGCGAATCGGTTCAGACCCGCAAGGACGGCGGCAAAATCCATGTGGCCAGCCGCTGGACACTCGATCGCGACGCCCAAGGGAAACAGGCCTCGACTCTCGAAATCAACACGGACATCACCGAGCGCAAGGCGTTTCAAGCGGGGTTGGAGCGATTGGTCGCCGAGCGCACGGCCAAGCTGCAAGAGACCGTCACCGAATTGGAGGCGTTCTCCTATAGCGTCTCGCACGACATGCGAGCTCCACTGCGGGCTATGCAGGGTTACGCCAAAGCTCTGTTGAAAGACTACGAAGACAAACTGGATTCGCAGGCCGCCCATTACCTGGAAAGAATTTCTCGAGCGTCGAACCGGCTCGATTCTCTCATTCAGGATGTGCTCGCGTACAGCCGAGTGGCCAAGGGCGAGATTACCTTGCACCCGGTAGATCTGGAACGGCTGATTCAAGACATCTTGCCCAATCATCCTGAATTTCAGCCACCGCAAGCCTGTCTCCTGATGGAAAAGCCGCTGCACTTGGTCCTGGGGCACGAAGCTTGCCTCACACAATGCGTGACCAATTTGTTGGGAAACGCGGTAAAATTTGTGCCGTCCGGAGTGGTCCCTCAAATCCGCGTTCGCACCGAGCTCCTAGATGGCCGGGTGCGCGTCTGGTTCGAAGACAACGGAATCGGCATCGACACTTTGCACCACGATCGGATTTTCGAAATCTTCGGGCAGGTGCATCCCGAGAAGAAATACGGAGGCACCGGCATTGGACTGGCCATTGTCCGCAAGGCCGTCCAGCGGATGGGCGGGGAAGTGGGGGTCGAGTCGGAGATTGGCCAAGGGAGCCGATTCTGGTTTATCCTGAACGAGGCAAAAACATGACAACGAAACGAGCTCTGCTTCTGGTGGAAGACAACGAAGACGATGTATTTTTGATGCAGCGCGCGCTCCAGGAGGCCGCCGTGATCAATCCGCTGTTGGTCCTGGAGGATGGGCAGCAAGCATTAGATTACCTCGGCGGCGCCGGCAAATACTGCGACCGCACCGAGTATCCATTGCCCGCCGTTGTTTTCCTGGATCTGAAATTGCCGTACAAATCAGGACACGATGTGCTGAAGTGGATTCGGCAGCAGAAAGAGTTTGACCCGCTGGTCGTCGTCGTCCTCACGTCGTCGAACGAACCGTACGATTTGAGCAAATCCTACGCGCTGGGAGCCAACTCGTATTTGGTCAAGCCGCCTACGCCCGAACAGCTTCTGGATTTGGCCAAGGCCTTCAAATGGTATTGGCTCGAGTACAATCGATTTGAGGAAGCCTAAACGAGCGTGAACGCGGGATTTTTCCGCCCACCACTCTTGGCGTTCACTTCGCCAGCGGATCACCGCGAAGCTGGAATTTCATCACGTTGCTCCGCGTGCCTTTGCCGCCTACCGTGTGAAACGGCGCCCGCGTGCTGATGCACGCCCAGAGCCCGCGGCCTTTCCAGCCGGACTCCGGGTTGTCAATCCGGCCGTCCTCCCACTTACTCAAACAGCGGCGATGGGAGGAGTCGGAGTTGAGGAAACGAAGGAAGACGGAGCGGCAGAAAGTGACGATGGCGCGACCGCTGCGCTGCAGTTGGCCAATAGCTGGAACTGACCCGGCACTGACAGGTTTTCGACACTGTCTTCGAGCTTTCCCTGCGAGGGCCTGACATTGACACACTGCCCGCGTAGGATAGTCTTACGTCATGATTACAACCATCACCGTGACGACCAAACGCCAATTGGTGCTGCCGAAGGAATTTTGCAAACACGCCGGCATTGCTCCTGGCT
>JACQWK010000282.1 GCA_016209525.1 Verrucomicrobiota bacterium | reverse complement strand
CTTCCAGGCCGCAGCGGCTCCGAAAGCCCGAGGCGCCCGAAAATCTCCGAGCCTCGCCTTCCGTGTGCGGCCGCTGCGGCCTGGAAGGCCGCGCGCCGGAAAAATCGTCGCGGCTTGCGACGATTTCTGGCGATACTGATAGATTGACAATCGGCGCCACGCCGGGCGAGACTGAGGCCTGACGCCGCTCTGGCGGCCACTATTCCTGTGCGTCCGATCGAAAGTCATTTTGACGGGGAGCCAAATTTTCGGGAAAAAGCTCGGCAGTGAACAGCTTGCCCGTTGTGCTGCGAGAGATGCGCGTGACCGCCCGGATGCGGTGGATCTATCGGACACGGACGAGCGTGGCTCTGGCGAGCATCGCCGCGTGGCTTTTTGTGTTTCTGGCGGCACCGCCCCGAGTATCGGGCGCGGAGAAGGGAATGGGTTTGTTGATCACTCTGAGCGCTATGGCCATGCTGTTGGCGTTGCTCTCGGGAGTTTTCCTCACGGCCGATTGTCTCAGCCAAGAAAAGCGCGAAGGCACGCTGGGATTGTTGTTTCTTACGCCGCTGAACGGCTATGATGTCGTGCTCGGTAAAATGGTCGCGAATGCGGCGTCGTCGTTCTTCGCCTTGCTGTCAATCTTGCCCATCCTCTGCCTCCCGCTGCTCACCGGCGGCGTGACCTGGGCGGAAACACTTCGTGTGATGCTGGCTCTGCTGCTGTCGCTGGGACTCTCGTTGTCCCTAGGGATGTTCGTTTCCGTGTTTAGCATCGAATCGCGCAAGGCTTTCCTGGCGACGTTCCTGAGCATCCTTGGCCTTTCCGCCGTTCCCATGCTCGCCTGGGCGCTGGCGGAAGCCGCTTCCCGACGCGTCGTTCCAGACAGCTTTTGTTTTCAATGGTCGCCAATCTATGCGTTGGTTTTCGCCTTTGATTTCAACTACAATCGATTCTCCGGGGTCCTTTATTGGAGGTCGGTCCTGTTTCTCGGCCTGATCGTTTTGGCGCTTTTGACCACCGCCTGCCGCAGGGTTGGAAGTTCCTGGCAGAGCCGGGACACCAGCGGCTCGGAGCCTAAGCGGAGAGCATGGCTGAGCCGTCGGCGTGCCTCCTTGAAAGCTCGGTTGAAACTTCCCGGCCTCATCCAACGCGGAGCCGATTTGTACGCCTGGCTTTCCTACCGCAGTTCAGCACCCGGCGCCGGCACGCTCTGGTTTCTCGGGGCGTTGACGGCCTTCTGGTTTCTTATGCTGATGCTTTCCGGGACGACGCGGCTGCGGCAAGGCGGCTTCACGATCGCCATGTTCACTGCGTTTGCGCTTCATCTGATCGTGAAATTCATGCTGGGCTTGGAGGCCACCCGGCAGATTCATCAGGATGTCCGCAACGGGAACATGGAGCTCCTGCTCGCGACGCCGCTCCCTGAACGAGAGATCGTTTTGGGGCAAACTCGCGCCTGTCGGAGGCGATTCCGGGGTCTGGCGCGGCTCCTCACGGGCATCAACGTGGTGATGGAGCTCTCGGTCTTCCTGTTCTACGAGCAGCTCCAAATGCGATCCGTTGATAAAGTGTTCACGGTGTTTTTCCTGGGCGGGATTCTGGCGCTTCACCTGGACTTTCGCGCGATTCAGTGGGTCGGGATTTGGAAGGCCTTGCGAGCTCAGACCCATCTCAGAGCCACGTTCGACACCCTGCGGAG
This sequence comes from Verrucomicrobiota bacterium, assembly GCA_016209525.1. Lineage (GTDB taxonomy): Bacteria > Verrucomicrobiota > Verrucomicrobiia > Limisphaerales > SIBE01 > VHCZ01. The sequence continues at coordinate 367 of JACQWK010000282.1, read as the reverse complement.
CGTTCTGGCAATTCCTTGGATTCTGTTTCCGATGCTGTTTTTTCTGGCCGTGCAACGGCCTGGCGGGCGGACCGAAGATGTTCTGTTCGTCTCAATGGTGGCTTGGTGCGGGTTTGGCCTCGGCCTGGATTTGTATCTGATTGCCAAGACCAAGCGCCGCCTCCGAGCCCATTTTCGAGATTCAGCCGGTCGGTTCTAACATCCCGCCAATCCCGCGTGCCCGCAAGTTGTTCTTGCCGGAGCGCGGTGTTCACGTCGCTTCAGCTTGAAAACGGCAGGGAGGCTTTGGCCATGCAGGGGCTATGGCGTGCGCTGGCGACGGTCCTCCCTCTCCCAGCGGGAGAGGGCCGGGGTGAGGGAGAATCGT
>JACQWK010000035.1 GCA_016209525.1 Verrucomicrobiota bacterium | reverse complement strand
TCGAACCTACAACCCGCCGGTTAACAGCCGGCTGCTCTACCATTGAGCTACTCTGGAACTCAAAATGGAGGCGCAATCTACCGACACCCACCCGACGCGTCAACACAGTTTACTCCCCCGCCCGCATCCTCGCCGCCGACTACCAACTCAGCCATGACGATAGGGCGACGAAAGTGCAAAGGTATTGGGCAGGTGTCGGATTTCACGAACTTCATCCCCCGCCAGCAGGACCTCAACGATGTCGAAACGGACACGGACTCTTGGATTTCTCAAGCGGCGAAGATAGTCCAAAGCGGTTTGGGAAAGAAGGCGCCGCTTGCGCGCGTCCACGGCCGAGGCAGGGCGAGTCCAGCTTTCTGCCGAACGCGTTTTGACTTCTACGAACACCAGGCAGTCTTCGTCCCGAAAGACCAGGTCAATTTCGCCCCGGTCGGAACGGAAGTTGGCGGCGAGGAATTTCATGCCCAGCCGCCGGAGATGTTTCCGGGCCAGGCGCTCGCCAAGTTTTCCGCGTCGGAGGTGCGGGGGCGCTTCGTTCAGCCCCTGCCAGATTCTAAATCGCTCCCAGAGATTCATGACTGGCTCTGGAACAGCTCCAACTCTGGCTGCCGAATCGGCGCGAAGCTTCGCCGATGAATCGGGCAAGGGCCGTGCTCCGCCAGAGCGGCCAGATGTTGGGCGGTTCCATATCCTTTGTTTTTCGCGAACGCGTACATCGGATAAAGCTGGTCGTACTCCGCCATCAATCGGTCCCGACTCACTTTCGCGATGACACTGGCGCCGGCGATGGAAAAGCTCCGCGAGTCGCCTCGGACGAGCGCCGTTTGAGGCAATTCGATCGCCGCCACCCTCAAACCATCGACCAGCACGTGCTGGGCGCAAGGATGCAGCTCGGCTAGGGCTTGCTTCATCGCGCGATGGGTGGCCTGGAGGATGTTGATCGAATCAATGATGGCCACATCGACGATGCCGACCCCCAGTTCCACTTCGGGTGAACTGATTAGCCGCTCAAAAAATCGTTCCCGTTCAGCAGCCGTCAATTGCTTCGAGTCGTTCAACCCTCGCAACCCTTGCGGCAGGCCGCGCTGAATCCATTCCATCGGGAGGACCACGGCGGCGGCCACGACTGGACCCGCGAGCGGACCCCGGCCCGCCTCATCGACTCCCGCAATCCGGACGGTTCCTCCTCTCAACAGATTCTGCTCGAACTCGAAGCGGTCGATCTCCATCGCGCCTTTCTTAACGCAACTGAAAGCAAAGAGTCAAACCAATGCAGTAGGCATCCGTCTTGGCGGTTTTTGAGTCGGGTGCCATTGCCCTGGTGCAATCATCAAGGAACTTTGCTAGATTCTGTGGCAGCAAGACCCGATGAGCAGAATCGTTGGCATTGACCTCGGAACAACCAACTCGCTGGTGGCGAGCGTGGATTCCGGTTTTCCGTTCGTCGTCCCTGACCGAGACGGACACCGACTCACTCCTTCCGTCGTGCATTTCCCCAGCGACAGCGGTCCGGCCGTGGTCGGGGACAAAGCCAATCGATTTCGTGTGCTGAGGCCGACAGAGACGGTTTACTCGATCAAGCGGTTCATCGGCAGACTTGGACGCGATGTGGCCCAAGAGGAACTGCACGTGGCGTATCCGTTGACGGCCGGAGGCTCGGAACCGCTGGAACTTCGGATTCACGAACGCTCGTTGACTCCGGAAGAAGTTTCCGCGGAAATCCTCAAAAAGCTCAAAAGCGACGCGGAGGCGTATTTCGGCGAGCCCGTGACCCGGGCGGTCATCACCGTGCCCGCCTATTTTAACGACGCGCAACGCCACGCCACGAAGAAGGCGGGAGAACTCGCCGGCTTCACCGTGGAACGCATCGTCAATGAGCCGACAGCGGCGGCGTTGGCGTATGGTTTGAACAAACTCAAGGAACGGTCCAAAATCGCAGTCTATGATTTAGGGGGCGGCACGTTCGATCTTTCCATTCTGGAGCTCAACGAAGGAGTCTTCCAGGTGCTCGCGACGAATGGAAACACTCGGCTGGGAGGTGATGACCTCGATCAGAAGATCGTTGCCTTTCTGGCGGAACGCATCAGAAAGGCGGGCGGTTCCGACCCCACACGGGATCCGGGATCCGGGGCGCGCCTCCGCGAAGCGGCCGAACGAGCCAAAATCATGCTTTCCACGCAGGACGAAACGGAAGTCGCTCTGCCATTCCTTGAGATGAACTTTAGCTTTAGTTATCGATTGACTCGCGGCGAACTGGAGAACTTGACGCGCGATATCGTTGCGCGCACTCGGGAACACTGCCTGCGGTCGCTGGCGGATGCGAAAGTGCGGCCGCAGGATTTGGATCAGGTGATTCTTGTTGGCGGACAAACTCGCATGCCGCTCGTGCGGAGTTTCGTGGCAAAGCTCTTCGGGTGCTCGGAGTTCGAGTCCGCCGTCGGAGAGCTTCGGCTCGGAACCGAATCCCATCCCGCAAAAGGACCGGCGTTGAACACCTCGCAGAATCCCGAGGAAGCCGTCGCCCTCGGCGCCGCGATTCAGGCTGAAATCCTTGCGGGCGGATTCAAGAACCTCCTCCTTCTCGATGTCACCCCGCTGTCACTCGGTATCGAAACGTTCGGCGGCCTCATGAATGTCATCATCCCCAGGAACTCGACGATCCCGATTAAAGCGGGTGAGGTTTTCACGACGGCTGTGGACTCACAAACCAGCATGCTGATCCACGTGCTCCAGGGGGAACGCGAACGAGCCAAGGACAATTGGAGCCTCGGCCGGTTTACGATCGAGTTCGAGCGCGCTCCCAAAGGCGTGCCGCGCGTGGGGGTCCAGTTTGGGATCGACGCTGACGGAATACTGCACGTGCTGGCCCGCGACCTCAAGACCGGGCATGAAACGGTCGTGGAATTAACATCGGCCGTGGATCTCAAAGACGCCGACGTGCAGCGGATGGTGGACGAATCTGTCGAACACGCTTTTGAAGACTTGACCGCGCGCCGGTGGATTGAAACTAAAATCCGCGCTCAGGAAACTCTGGCTGCGACCCGCAAAGGCTTGGCGGAATGCGCGGACGCAATCGGCCCTGATTCGCGCGCGAAGATCGAGGCGGCCGCGGGCGCGGTTGAAAGCATCTTGGCCAGGGACGACGCGCGCGCGGAAACGGGGGACCCGAAACTATTGAGCACTGCCATCGCGGAATTAGATGAAGCGACCAAACCACTGGCGGACGTTCTGATGGATCGGGCCATGGAAGCAGCGCTGCGAAAGCGCGGGGTGATCCAATAGCCTCAGGCATCCTGATGCCGTGGAAAATGACTGAAATTGGGAAAGCGAATTGGAGTTGCAGGCCTGCGCGACAAACCCCACGGACATGCAACCCACGCAACCCTAACTCCCTGTTTGAATCTTGATATCGAGTCCCGAGAATGGGTTATGAACGAAGCCGCCGGTTTGTGGGACTGGCGGCTGGCCGGCAGGCGGCACGGCCCGAAGCGGTGGGGTTGCCTTAGGCTGAACGGCGATAGACTGGGGACGCGTATTGTTGATGGGCGTCGAATTCACCGGCGCACTCTCCGCGGTCTCACCCATCTCTCTCGGATTCTTCGCGCGCTTGTTTCGCGGAAGCGGACTTACCATGAGATTGATGCCTCTACCGATCAATCGGGCAGGAGCGTCCGGATGCCCAAATGGGGTGAGCTCCTTGATGAACTTCTCGACGATTTGGAAGCCAAGTTCCGTATGCGCCATTTCACGCCCTCTGAAGCGCAAGCTGAGTTTGACCTTCATTTCCTCGCATAGAAAGTCGATGGCGTGGTGAAGTTTCACGCCGAAGTCATGCGGGTCAATGGTCGCGCTCAGTTGGATCTCTTTGACCTTGTTCGCGTGCTGGTGCTTCTTGGCTTCCTTTTCCCGCTTGGCCTGCTCGTAACGGAATTTGCCGTAATCGACGAGCCGGCACACGGGCGGTGCGGCGTTGGGGGCGATCTCGACCAAGTCCACGCCATGGCCGCGGGCCATGTTGATGGCCTCTGCCAGTGGGAAGACGCCCAGTTGGTGACCTTCCAAGCCAATGATCCGCACCTCGCGGGCACGAATCTTGCCGTTGACCTTGACGAACGAGTTAGGGGAAGAAGGACTCCGAGGAGAAAAAGGGCGGCTCAAGACACCCTCTTGGGTTGAAGTTTATCCATGCGACAATCTCTGCAATCGATCCATTAGGTTAGATATCTAGGGTGATATTTAGCCGTGAAGGGCCGTTTCTGCAAGTGAAATATAGAGGACGAAACCGGGGAGGACCACGCCGACGCTTGCCCTGCCGGAACGAGGTTGGCACACTGCGCCCGCATGCGCGAGAAACTTCGGGCTTGGACCGAAAGCCTAGAAACGTTCGTTCTGGAAGTGATTTTCGAGCATCGCCGCGGCAAGCGCGCGGCGATCGCCCGCTCCACCCTCTTTCTCTTGTCCAAACTCTTCCAACTCGGCGTCAAATTCCGCCACTTTCTCTACAGCTTCCGTATTCTGCGCGATTACACACTCGGAGTTCAGGTGATCGCCATCGGAAACCTCACGGTGGGCGGCACTGGAAAGACGCCTGTGGTCGAAAAATTTGCCCGCGAACTGCAGGACCAAGGCCGCACAGTCGCCATCCTTTCCCGAGGCTACCGTTCCAAACCACCGCCTTTGACCAAGCGCTTGTTGGACAAGCTGCTCCTGCGCGAAGACAGCACGCCGCCGCGCATCGTCTCCGACGGCAAGTCGTTGCTCTTGGATTCGGACACAGCGGGCGATGAACCGTACATGCTTGCCTCCAATCTGAAGGATGTCGTCGTCCTCGTGGACAAGGACCGCGTGAAAAGCGGCCGTTATGCCATCGAACAATTCGGATGCGATACTTTGCTCCTAGACGACGGATTTCAATATTGGAAACTCAAAGGACGCCGGATGGACGTGGTTCTCATCGATTATCAACAGCCTTTTGGCAATGAATATCTGTTGCCTCGCGGCACACTCCGGGAGCCGCCTTCGCATCTGGTCAGGGCCAACACCGTTTTTATTACAAAGAGCGACGGAAACACCGCCGAACTCCGGGAAAGAATCGGACGCTTCAATCCCACCGCCAGCATCATCGAGTGCGTCCACCATCCCCTCTATTTTGAAGACGTGTTCACGGGCGAACGGTTCGGACTGGAACAATTGAGAAGCAAGCGCGTGGCTGCCTTGAGCGGCATCGCCCAGCCCGAGAGTTTCGAACAGTCGCTCGTGAAACTCGGCAATGAGCTGGTGTACACGAAACGGTTCGCCGATCATCACCGGTTTTCCCAGCAGGAGGTGCTTAACGTGATCAACCGCAGCAAAAAACGCCAAGCCGAAGTCATCGTGACGACGCAGAAGGATGCCGTGCGTTTTCCCAAACTGGACCGACGCGACCTCCCGATCCTCTTTGTCCGCGTCGAAATCAAGATTCTCAAAGGCGCGAAAGACTTTCAGGATTGTGTCCGGCAAATCTGCTTCCGCTGAGCCATGGATGCGGTTCTCTACATTTTGGCGCGGTGCGCTCTGATCCTGCTAAGGACACTCCCGGTCAGGTGCGTGGCCCGGTTGGGCCGCGCGGGCGGAGAGTTGTTTTACTGGATCGACGTCCGGCACCGGCGTGTCGCTCTGAAGAACCTGAAGCGTTGCTTCGGCGTTGAAAAACCTCCGGCAGAATTGCGAGCGACGGCCCGGGAGAATTTTCGGCGCATCGGAGAGAATTTCGCCACGGCCGCCAAGACAGCCACCATGTCCGATGCGGAGCTGCAGCCGTTTTTCGAAGTCGTCGGCACGGAAAAGATTCGGCGGCCACCGCCCGACCGGAAACCGCAAAGCTGCATCGTCGCCATCGGGCACTTCGGAAATTTCGAGCTTTTCGCTCGAGGCGCCCGGTGGGTGCCGGCGTTGCAGCCCGCAACGACCTATCGCGGCTTGCGGCAGCCCTCGCTCAATCGGCTGCTCCAGTCCTTGCGCGAGCGGTCCGGTTGCCTCTTCTTCGAGCGCAGAACAGAAGCCGGCGCCCTGCGAACAGCCCTGAACCAGACCGGGCTGCTCCTCGGACTGTTGGCGGATCAGCACGCAGGCGATCGCGGACTCCGGATTCATTTCTTGGGACACGAGTGCTCGACGAGCGCTGCCCCGGCTCTGTTCGCGCTGAGGTATCAATGCGCGCTCCACACCGCCATCTGCTACCGGATCGGGTTGGCCCGGTGGCGCGTTGAGGTCGGCGATGAAATTCCCACGCACGAGTTGGACAAGCCACGTTCCATCGAAGCGATCACGAGGGACATGAACCGTGCGTTTGAAACCGCGGTGCTCCGCGATCCGGCGAATTGGTTCTGGGTGCATAATCGGTGGAAACTGCCGAAGCAGGGAACCGCGAGACCCGGCCGAAAGCCTCGGGTGGCGCACCACGTGCCATAGCGCGGCAGAGAAGGCCACCCGAAGTCCCAAATCCCAAATCCGAAACTCGAAACAAATTCAAATTCTGAAAGCTCGAAAGAATGCTTTCAAAAAGCTCATTACTGCCAGCAGGACCCTCTCGCATCCTTGTCCGCGGCGTGAACTGGCTCGGCGATGCCGTCATGACGATCCCGGCGTTGCTCCGGCTGCGCGAGGCGCGTCCCTCCGCCGAAATCGCGCTCCTTTCACCCTCGAAACTCGGCGAACTTTGGCGCGATCAGCCTTTCATCGACACGGTCCTGGCGTTCGAGCCTGGCGAGAGCATTTGGCAGGTGGGCCGGCGGCTCAGGGAAAAACATTTCGAAATCGCCTTGGTTTTACCGAACTCCTTCCGGTCCGCGTTCGAAATCTGGCTCGCCCGAATCCCCATCCGGATTGGTTTCAGAAGTCAATTGCGAAGTCGGTTCCTCACCCATGCCGTCGAGTCGGGGCCTCAATGCGTTCGGATGCGGAAGCGCTCCGCCAACGAAATCCGGAAGATCATTCGCTCCCTTCGGCCGTCACGCCCATCGCCTCTGCCTTCATCGGCCCATCACCTTCATCGCTATCTCCGGCTGGTGGGCTGCCTCGGAGCGAGAACCGACCCCTTGGCGCCCCGTTTGCTGCTCGGCGATGCGGAGGTTCGCGCATTCGAACGACGCTGGAACTTGGTTTCTTCACCGGCTCAGCCGGTCTTCGGATTGAATCCCGGAGCGGAGTACGGGCCGGCCAAACGCTGGCCACCGGACCGCTTTATTGCGGCCGCCATTGCTCTGCAGAAACTCACCGATTGTCATTGGATAATCTTTGGAGGCGTTGGCGACGCCGAATTGGCTGCTCGAATTAGTGCGGGGATTCAACAGGCTGCCAGCGAAAAATCTCGAATCTCGAATCTCGAATCTGAAATTCCTTCCGTCCTCAACCTGGCTGGCCGCACCACGCTGCGTGAACTCTGCGCGGGTCTGAAGACGTGCCGAGTCTTGCTGACGAACGACTCTGGGCCGATGCACGTGGCGGCTGCGGTAGGCACCCGCGTTGTGACTCTCTTTGGCAGCACCTCGCCCGAACTGACGGGCCCCGGTTTCCAGCCGGAGCAAGGCCACTGGGTACTCCGAGCCGATGTCCCCTGCTCTCCCTGCTTCCTCCGTCGATGCCCGATCGATCATCGGTGCATGGCAGACCTCGCGGTCTCCCAGGTCGTCGAAGCGGTGATGGCTGCGTTTGAGGCGCCCGGCAGGCACGAAAGATGACCTCAGCGGGGCGGCGCGCGCCGGTTCATGAACCGCGACTCCGTAGCCGTCGAGGTAACGAGGCGGAAGCGACTGTCCGCGCCGATCCCGCCTCCTTCTGCACAGAGCACATTTTGCAGGTCGGGACGGCGCGCCCGCGCGGTCCCCGCCGCGTGCAGCGCTGGAACTCAGTGAGCTACGGGTGCCTACGTCGCCCGTGATGTTCAGAAGGGTTCCGCGCCTGCACGGCGCGGAGACGCCGCAGCGCGGCGTCCCTACCTCGATTGCCGAATGGATTTCGCAGGCGAAGGGGAACCGGAGAAGATATGCCCTTCCTCCGTCCAACATTGCTATGAAGACAAAACGCTCCCACTTCCTGGCAGTCCTCGCATTAGGAACGGTCGGCTTTCTGGCGCTTGCAGCCAGCGACGAATCCGAGCGGGCGAACCCCTCCGATGAACCGAAAGAATTGGGAAAGTTGGTTACGCGGCTGGAAAGCAAAATCGGTGACCTTGAGAAACGACTAAAGAGCGTCGAGTCCAGAACCAACTGGACTTTCCAGCCACACGTCCAGGTCCGGCCTGGAGTTCCACAACCCTATCAGCCTCCTGTGATCACTGTGCCACCGACGATGCCGAGATCCGGTCCGCCCAAGACAGGCTGGTCGCCCGTTCCACCCAGATTTCAAATAGGCTCCAAGCGCTCGCTCTCTTGCTAATCACGAGTCACTCGGCAATACTATGCTGGTGAAGACCACGGTTACCGAACTCACCGACAAGCTGCTTGCCTCCTACGCCCGCGTCGGCGGCATCAACCATCTCGACGGCAAGAACCTTCCCTCCAAGACGGCGATCGCGGGCATCTCGGCGGATTTGCTCCGGCTGCTCTTCCCGGGCTTCTTTGACGAACGGACGATCCATTCGTCGGGGTTGAAGGTGGAAATCGCCACTCTGATGGATTCGGTGCAGGGCCGTTTGGAGGACGAAATTACGAAGAGCCTCGAGTACCGGCCGCCCGACGACATCGCGAAAAGGAACCCCCGCGCATCGGCGCATTCGATTACGCTCCATTTCTTGGAGAGCCTGCCGCGCGTTCGCGACTTGCTTCAGACCGACGCCGAGGCTGCTTACAGCGGCGACCCGGCGGCCTTGTGCAAAGAGGAAGTCATCGTGGCCTATCCCTTCATGGAAGCCATCGCCGTGCAGCGCATGGCGCACGAGCTCTACCTCCAGGAAGTTGCGCTCATCCCCCGAATCATGACCGAGTGGGCTCACGGTCGAACGGGCGTGGACCTGCATCCGGGCGCTCAGATTGGCTCCCACTTTTTCGTCGATCACTGCACCGGGACGGTCGTGGGCGAGACCACCATCATCGGCACGCACGTGAAAATGTATCAAGGCGTCGGTTTGGTCGCGCGCTCGCTGGCTGGCGGCCAGCAACTGCGGGGGCAGAAGCGCCATCCCACCATTGAGGACGACGTGACGATTTACGCCGGAGCGACGATTGTCGGAGGCGAAACGGTCATCGGTGAAGGGAGCACGATTGGGGCGAACGTCTTTCTCATGCACAGCGTGCCTCCGAATTCCCTCGTGCTCTATGAGGAAGTCAACGTCAAAGTCCTGAGCAAAGCCAAGCGCCCCAAGACCGGAGGGGATTTCCAGATTTAGCGCGAACGCACTGGCTGAGGACTGCCCGGCGCAGATCCCTCTCCCTTGATGGAGAGGGTCAGGATGAGGGTGGACGGCTTGGAAAAACCCGAGCCGCTGGAAACTGCCGACCTTTCTCCCTCACCCCCGCTCCACTCCTGTTGAATTAAGAAGGAATTCGATTCCATCCCGAGCAAGTCTTGCGCTTACTCTTACTCGTAATCTTAATCTCTCGAGGGAGTTCCGGAGTAAGAGTGAGGGCACGATCAAGAGCAAGAAACGGCCGGTTGATCTTAACTCAACAGCAGTGCATCCCCGCCCTCTCCCGCTGGGAGAGGCTTCGCGGGATGGATGAGGCGTGTCTGCTGGCCTCTGAACTCACTCCTGTTTCTTCTTCTCGAATTGCAGCGCGGCGGAATTAATGCAGTAACGAAGGCCGGTCGGTTTTGGGCCATCGTCAAAGACGTGACCGAGATGCGATTCACATCGGGCGCAATGCACCTCCGTCCGGCGCATGAAAAACGAATTGTCCGCCTGCGCGCCGACGTGGTCCCTTGAAATCGGTTCGTAGAAGCTAGGCCAGCCTGTGCCCGAATCAAACTTGGTTTCTGAGTTGAAGAGCTCCAGCCCGCAGGCCACGCAGCGATAAACGCCCTTTTCGTGGTGATTCCAATATTCACCGGTGAACGCGCGTTCCGTTCCTTTCTTCCGCGTGACGCGGAATTGTTCCGGCGTCAGGAGTTTCTGCCATTCGGCATCGGTTTTGGTGATCTTCTCGATGGTCATATTCGTTCGAATGCGCAAGGTGGGCGCGGCCGTCGCCGGAGCCGTCGCGACACTGGATGGCCCGCAAGCGCCTAAAAGGCCAGCCAATGGCAATCCGAGTAGTAGATCGAGACGTTTCATGCGCTCGGGCGGTGCAGCCCATTGGGACGCCAATCCTTGCCGCCCAATCGAATGCTGACAAGCCGCAATTGCGGTCGGAGCCATTGTGGGGCGCATCTTGACGCTGCCACCGTGGTTTTCTCCCTCTCCCACGACGCAGGAGTGGGAGAGGGTCGGGGAGAGGGCAATCTCGTGTGGTGACGGTGGCCAGAGGTGCTTGGATGAAACGCTCCTCCTCTCCCCCGGCCCTCTCCTCCACTTTGTGGGGGAGAGGGAGTTTCGCCGTTGGAGATTCGGTGGCAGTGCCAAGATGCGCCCGCCGTTGTGAAGAGTCGTGGCAACCAACGTCAGGAGGCTCGGACTCAAGAATCTCAAATTGCAGATTTGAAATCTCGAATGCCCAGCGGGCGTGGTCTCCTTCGCTGCTACGGCCTAGAGAATTCTCAGACCAACTCCTAAACCGATCTTCCCAGCGGCGCGATTTCGTGTAGGCTCCTCGGAGATGAACTTGAACACCCCGGGACGGGAAGGAAAGAAACCGGCCGTGAACTTTTCCAACGACTTCAAACGGCGCCAATTCTTGCAAACGGTTTCCATCATCGCGGGAATTTTCCCTTGCTTGGGAGTATCCGAAAGCCGCGGCGACTCCGGTGCGGAGAGCCCAAAGAGCGCCCCAACAAAATCCAACGAAGCCGCGATGGAACTCCTGGCGGAAATGGAAACCAAAGGAGGAAACTTCCTGAACGTGCCCAGGAAAGACGGACAGTTTCTCAACCTTCTGGTGAAAGCGACCCGCGCGCGCCGCGTGTTGGAGTTGGGCACCTCTCACGGATATTCGGCCATCTGGATCGGCTTGGCCTTCGCCGAGACTGGCGGCAAACTCACGACGCTGGAAATCCTTTCCGAACGCGTGGAACTGGCGAAAAAGCACGTGGCCCAAGCGGGCTTGTCACACTGCGTGACGTTGTTGGAAGGCGACGCTCACAAGTTGGTGCCCACCTTGGAAGGTCCTTTCGACTTCGTGTTCCTGGACGCCGACAAAGACGGCCAGTTGGACTATTTCAACAAGCTTTACCCGAACAAACTCTCGCCGGGTGCGGTTGTAGTCGCCCACAACGCCATCCAAAGGTCGAGCGCCATGAAAGACTTCCTCGAAATGATCGGCAACCACCGGGATTTTGATTCCGTGATCTTGAGCCTCACAATGGATGACGGATTCTCGCTGAGCTACCGGCATCGCGGATAGCCAGAAACGAAATGAGCCTGAATAGGGGGCCGGAGTGATTTGTCCGGGCTCGCGTCCTTTCGGTCCCTCTCCATGAACCTCAAGGTGGGGCGAGACTCCTGTTGAGCCCTGGCATTATTTCGGGCAAAAAAATCAGGGCTCGACAGGAGCCCAGCCCTGCAAGGCGGCAGGGAATCAGCCGCAGAGCGGCGGTCATCTAAAGCTTTACCTTTCCTGCCACCTGCGCCACGTCCTTGTCGCCGCGCCCGGAGAGATTCACGACCATCAAACCGTCCCGGCCCAGCGTCGGCGCGCGCTTGATGACTTCAGCGACCGCGTGGGCGGATTCCAGGGCGGGGATGATTCCTTCCAGGCGGGCGAGTTTGATGAATGCGTCCAGCGCTTCATCATCGGTCGCATAGGAGTACTCGACACGTTTTTGATCTCGCAGCCAAGCGTGTTCAGGCCCGACTGCGGCGTAATCCAGTCCGGCGGAGACGCTGTGCGTCAGTTGAATCTGTCCGTCTTCATCCTGCAGAAGATACGACCGCGTGCCTTGCAGAACGCCCAGCGAACCGCCCTGAAACCGCGCCGCGTGTTTCCCAGTCACGATGCCCTCTCCGCCGGCTTCCACGCCGATCATCCGCACGCTCCCGTCGTTCAGAAACGGATAGAAGAGGCCCATTGCGTTCGACCCGCCTCCCACGCACGCGATCAATAAGTCGGGCAAGCGCTCCTCCTTTTCGAGGATCTGCCGCCGAGCTTCATCTCCAATGACGCGCTGGAAATTGCGGACCATCACGGGATACGGATGCGCGCCATAGACGGTGCCGAGGATATAATGAGTCGTCCGAACATTCGTGACCCAGTCTCGCATGGCCTCATTGATCGCCTCCTTCAGCGTCTGCTGTCCCGCCGTCACGGGCCTGACCTGCGCGCCCAGCATTTTCATTCGGTAAACGTTCAAGGCTTGGCGTTCGCAATCCACGGCGCCCATGTAGATCACGCATTTCAGTCCGAACATGGCCGCGACCGTGGCGGTCGCCACGCCATGCTGGCCTGCGCCGGTTTCGGCGATAATCCGGGTCTTGCCCATCCGCTTGGCCAGCAGGATTTGCCCGATGCAATTGTTGATCTTGTGGGCCCCGGTGTGGAGCAAATCTTCGCGCTTCAAATAGATTTTCGCTCCCTGGAGTTCCTTTGTCAGCCGCTCCGCAAAATAAAGCGGCGTAGGACGGCCGCAAAACTCCTTCAAGTAGTACTCGAATTCGGACTGGAATTTCGAATCGCTTTGCGACCGCAGATACTCATCCTCCAATTCCTGCAAGGGATGGACGAGTGTCTCCGGCACAAATCGGCCTCCGTACGGTCCGAAGTGCCCATGCGTGTCAGGCACTTCGTTTGAAGCGACAGATGTCATGAACGGAAGCTAACGGAAATGCCCGCGGCGAGAAAGTGGGAAAGTCAGGCGGTCATCTCGCCGATCCCTTGGCCGCGGCGATGAAATCTCGCAGTTTGATAGGATCCTTTTTCCCGGGTGACAACTCGACGCCGCTGGAAACATCGACTCCATAGGGCGCCACTTGTCGGACCGCCTCGGCGACATTCTCCGGCGTGAGGCCTCCGGCGAGAATCACAGTTGCGCTAAGTGTGGTCGCTTGCTTGGCCAATTCCCAATTGAATCGCTCGCCTGTTCCGCCCAGTTTTCCTGGCACACAAGCGTCCAGCAGCCAGGCTTCAGACTGGTAGGCCGCCATTTCTTTGAGCGATTGCTCATCACGGACACGGAACGCCTTGATGACCTTCATTCTGAACTGACGGCAGAATTCAGTCGATTCGTCGCCGTGCAACTGCAACGTATCGAGCCCGCAGGTTTCGACGGTGTGCCGAATCTTTTCGGCTGAAACATTCACGAACACGCCGACCTTCGCCACGAAGGGCGGCAACTCCCCGATGATCGTTGCCGCGATGTCTTCAACCACATTCCGCGGGCTGGCTGGATAGAACACGAAGCCGAGCGCGTCCGCGCCCGCCCGAACGGCCGCCATGGCATCACCCAAGTTTGTGATGCCACAGATTTTGACTCTGGGATGCATGTGACAGCAGAGTGTCGCTTGGCCAATGAATATGCCTTCTCCAGGTTGTTGGCAACAGAAGCCATGCCCCTGAGATGTACTGAGAATTCAGTGGGAATGGCAAGACCGGCTTCTCCGGAGCGCAGCCGGCTCGCCCGCAAGCTCGGAAGGGATGCTGAATCTTGCGAGCGAGCCGCCCGCGCCCCAGTTCGAGAACTGCTGGGTTCGAGCACGGCGTCTCGACTGGGTTTCGCGTTTCGTGATAACCTCTGGGCCGTGAATTTGATGTCGAAAGCCCGCCAAGCCGCGCTCATCTCGTGCCTGCGCCAGTCAGATCTGGACCCGGACCCTTTTAATCAGTTTGACCGCTGGTTCAAACTCGCTTTGGAATCGAACCTGCCGGAGCCGACCGCGATGACGCTCGCCACGGCGGACAGAGAAGGGACACCCTCAGCCAGGATCGTGCTGCTCAAAGCGTACGACCAAGGCGGCTTCACCTTCTTCACGAATTTCGAGAGCCAAAAAGGCCGAGAGCTCGCTGGGAATCCCCGCGCCGCGTTAGTTTTCTATTGGCCGCAACTCAATCGTCAAATTCGAATCGCGGGCCCCGTGAGCAAGATCGCGCGTGAAGAATCTGAAAGGTACTTCGAAACGCGCCCTTTCGAAAGCCGCGTCGGGGCCTGGGCGTCCAGTCAAAGCCAGCCGATCCACAGCCGCGAGGAGTTGGACAACCGAATGGAGGAACTCCTGCGCCAGTATGAAGGCAAGGAAGTTCCGCTTCCGCCGTACTGGGGAGGGTTTCGCCTTGTGCCGGGATGGTTCGAGTTTTGGCAGAGCCGGCCGAACCGGCTTCATGACCGGTTCCGCTACACGCGGCTCTCGGAGCACACCTGGAAGATCGAACGATTGTCGCCTTAATTCAAAGCCATGCAGCGTTGGGATCACTAGGCGGATGAAGCGCTCCCCATTCAGTTTGATCCAGCAATCGCCCTCACCCCGGCCCTCTCCCCCAGGGAGAGGGAGAATCTTTCCGACGTCGGAGATTGAATCACTGATTCAAGCCAGCAACTACGGTCCTCCGACTCGCTTGGCATTCCAATCGAAAGTCTGCACGTCGCCACCCCAGTCGGATTCGATCTTGCCTTGGATAGAGTCGCCGCTGAGTTTCCCCTTATACTTCGTCGTGACAGTTCTGCCGCCGCGCTCGCGCACCACCTTGAACGTGACTACCTCCTCTTCGATGACTCCGTCTTGAATGGGAGATTCGGTCTCTCCCCATATGATCGCCCCGGTGAGTTTGTCGCCCGACTGGCTAAGCCGGACCCGTGGCTCAAAGGTCTGCCCCGCGGGAGTCGCAAAAGTCCATTGCCAGGTCCCACTAACCCGAGCCGCGGGCTTCGGCTGAACGATCTGCCGTTTCGCGACCCAATCGCTAGTCCGGTTCTCGCCGCCGAAGTTCGATTCGGTCTTGCCTTCGATCGTTTCGCCTTTGAGTGTGCCCTCGTACTTGAAGACGATCGGGTCGCCACTGGGGCGTTCACGGATCACTCGAAAGGACACCTTGTTTTCCTTGATTTGGCCGTCCCGGATGGGGACTTCACCGCCGCGTCCGAGTTGGACTCCCGTCAGCTTTTCGCCATCTTGCTTGAGCCGGAGCGTGGTCTCGAACGCTTGGCCATTCGGCGTTCGGGTGCTCCATTTCCACGTGCCCGTGGCGGTGGTCGTGTTCGGTTCTTGTGCCATCGCCAGAGCGAGAGTGCAAAATAAGGCGAGGCATTGAGCGTGCTGGAAGAAGAGTAGGGCAGGCCTCCAGCCTGCCTCCGAATGAGGCGCGAAATTGTTTGAAGCAGGCTGGCTGGAAGCCCGCCCTAGGTTGGCGGATCGATTTCGGCACCGGTTTTTCATGGACGTACGCCGCACTGAACGAAGTAACGGGAATCGTACTGAAGGAGTCGAGTTGGTTTTCATATTAATGAGTTAAGAAGTTGAGTGACACCCCTCACCCGTCCTACGGACACCCTCTCCCCATCGGATGGGGAGAGGGATGGGGTGAGGGGCACTCTTCATGTTGACTGGCTCTCCGTCATACAACAATTCACTCGGTTAACGGCGGTTTGGTTCTACGTGCTTCAGAAAATACTCGAAAAACAAATAAATCTGCTCGTTCGATTCCGGGGTTGGAGTGTGTCCTTCGCGATTAGTCATTGCGACCCGGTTGGTATGCCCGAGGAACTGATTGACGGCCACCGCATGATTCAAAGCGATCCAGCGCTGCGGACGATCTTCTGAGCCTCCCGAAACCAGGAACGGACGCGGCGCCATGAGCGCGTGCAACTCGTGCAGGTCGCGGCCCGTTTCGATCATTCGCTTGTAGGCGCCGGTGCGAGGATTGTCTGGCGAAGGGACACCCGGCTTGCGCTTCACGTTCCGGTCCTGGCCCAGATACCACGGCTCCCAGTAATTGACATTTGGCCGAGCCTCATCGAAAACGATCCCACCATCCGACCAAGCCGCGCAGGCGAATTTCTCGTAGAGACAAGAGGCAAACATGGCCCACTTCCCGCCGTAGGAATGGCCGACAATGCCGATTCTTTGGCGGTCCACGTTGGGCAGATTGGCGAGCGCGTTCCAGCAATTTGCGGCCACGTACGCCAGAAAAGACAAAGGCTGGCAAACGGCTTCTCCGGTGACGGGTTCCCGCGCCGTGCCGCCGGGCGAGCCGATGTTCAAGCTGACGAAACCGCGTTTCGCCAGTTGGTAGCCGAAGTCTCTCAGCTCTTGCCCTTTTCCAATGCTCGACTTCGGCTCGTAATACGGAACTACTACCGCCGGGAACGGTCCGTTGCCGTCCGGCACTAGGAGATAAGCCTCCTCGAATTGGTTCGCGGCGATTTCCAATCTCACGCGGTGTTGGACGAAGTTCTCCCGTTTTTCCTGGTCGAGATATTCAATTCTCGGTCTTTCAAGCACCGGGGGCCAAGCTCCCATGAGCTCCGTCCACTTTCCCAGAATCTCTTGACGACGGTCGAGCCACTCCTCATTCGTCCGCACGGGACGGCCATCGTAGAACTTCAATGGCGAGCTGTACGAGCCCAAGTCATTCGCTAGCGAAGCGGGCGGACTGAAGAAGGGAGCGAGGCGCTTCCAGAGTTCGTCTTTTGACAAATCGCCGCGAGTGGAACCAGGCGATCCAACCAAGCAAAGGGCGAACAACGCGAAGAGAAGAGCGTGTCTGATGAATGGGTGGAACGGGCTACCAGCCCGTTTTTGGCGGCAACTTGCCGCCGAAAAGTCCGGCGGGTTGCTAGCCCGCCGTGACAGGCCCGTGGCCTGTTCCACCCAGAAGTTGATCTTCCGGCAGGCTCTAAACGAGTGGATTACAAGCCAATTCCCCAACGTAGGGCAGGCTTCCAGCTTGCCTCTCTTGGGGAATTTCGGAGCGGACTCGGAGGCAGGCAAGATGCCTGCCCTACTTGGAACACACTCTCGCAGCATTTTTCTCACAACTGTTTGCCCACGCCCTCAGATCTTCCATCCTTCGCGGTAGTGATGTTGGAGGTATTGATCCGCCTCGGGGCAATTCGTGGCTTTGATTTTCGCGTGATCCCATTCCAGTTTCCGGCCGACGCGATAAGCGACATTTCCGAGAAGAGCGGCTTCTGTGAGCGGACCTGAATAATCAAAGGCGCACGTCGTTGGCCCGCCGGTTTTGCACGCCTCGATCCACTCCTTGTGGTGGCCCGTCGAATTGTGAATGAACGGCGCCGGCCGCTCGAATCCTTCAAACCGCTTTTCCGGAAGCAGAATGTTCCGGTTGTAATCCGCCAACAGCATGCCTTTCTCGCCGACAAACAGAACGCCGCTCCCCCACTTCGCCGATTGCTCCGGCGGCAGCTCCAGCTTGGGGCGCTTCCCGCCGTGGTACCACGTCAAAGTCACAGGCGGCTGCCGGTCGCGCGCCGGGTGGCTGTAGCGCACGATCAGCCAGGGGGGCGTCGATTCCGGATGGACCGGCGGACCTTCCACGACTTCGACCGCCAACGGGTGGCGCAGGGTGAGCGCCCAATGCGGCAGGTCCATGTAATGGCAGCCGAAATCGGCCAGCGCCCCGCCGCCAAACGCCCACCAATTCCTCCATCGGAACGGAACATACTCGGGACTGTAAGGACGAGGCTCGACGGGGCCCAGCCACAAATCGTAGTGCAGGTGATCCGGGACCGGTGGCGTGGCTTTGGGGCGGTCCATGCCGCCATACGTGGCATTGACCCAGACGTGCACTTCTGCGACGGCGCCGATGGTGCCGGACTGGATGATTTCCACCGCCCGCCGATAGTTGTTCCCCGCATGAATCTGCGTGCCGATCTGAGTCACGCGCTTCTGCTGTTTCGCCAATTCGGTGACGATCCTGCATTCCGAAACGGTCCGCGTCAGCGGTTTTTCGCAATAAACGTGGCGGCCGCTCCGGAGCGCCGCAACGGTGGCGACGGCATGCGTGTGATCCGGCGTCGAGACCACGATCGCGTCGAGGTCGTTCCGGTCGATCAAGCGCCGGAAATCATTGTAGGTTTTTGCCTGAGGAAATCTTTGAGCTGCGGCGGCGAGATACTTGTCGTCGATGTCGCACAACGCGACCAGATTCTGGCTGCTGACCCCCTCAAGGTTAGCGCCGCCGCGGTTGGCCACGCCGATCACACCGATGTTGAGGGTGTCGTTAGGTGAAGCAGACCGCGAACGGGCGATGGCTCCCAACCACACGGTTCCCGCCGTGGTTCGAGCGGCCTGCTTAAGGAATGAGCGACGAGTCAATGGAGGTTTCATAGGCGTTGTATTTGAGCGTTTGTCAAGCCGTCGGCAGCGCGGTGATTCGCCTCGGGTTCGCAGCCAAGGCTGTTGGAAGAGCGCGCGAGTGTCAAGCCGCAGACACGACGGTTAACAACACCGAGTTATCGGTCGTGGTGGCGGCGGGCGTCCTCGCCTGCCGTAGAGGGCGGCATCTTGCCGCCCGGACTTGGCCTCAAATCTTACGCCGCGCTCCGAATTCCCACTCCGGTTCCACCGGGCAAGACGCCACGGCTCTACGGCAGGCGAGGACGCCCGCCGCGACGTTTGCAGACAACTCGGAGATGTCCCCGAAACCAACGCCGCCGAATTCCTGCGCTTGTCATCGGCGCTTTCCAAGGTAGATTGTTTGCGGCTTTGGAAGGGCGGAGGATCGCTTCCAACGAAAGTTGGAGGAGGAAAGTCCGAACTCCACAGGGCGCGATGCCGTGTAACCG
>JACQWK010000271.1 GCA_016209525.1 Verrucomicrobiota bacterium | reverse complement strand
GGGCAATGGCGCGGTCGTGAACATGAACTTGGTTCTCGGCGTGGACAGCGACGGCGACGGCCTGCCCGACGACTGGGAGTGGCTGATCATCGCTAACAGCGGCGGCCGGATTTCGCGGCTGACGCAGATCGGTCCCGGCCACGACCTGAACGGCGATGGCGTGGCGGATGACCAGGACTTCTGGAAAGGCACTCTCCCATTCCTGCAGGATAATCCGCTGCGCATGACTTTGCTGACTCGCCATGCCAATGGGCGGCTCAGCTTCAGACTCTTGCCCGTCGAAGGATTTCGTTACTGGGTAGAATTCAGCCCAAGCCTGGGTGCGCCTGCATGGAGCCTTTGCCCCATTTCGTTGACAGAGAACGGTCCATTTTCGGCGGGCAGTGTCACGGGCAGCACTGAATGGATCACCCTTTTCGTGGAGCCAAGCCCTCCAACGAGCTTCTGGCGTTTGCGGCGCCAATGATCAGGGAGAGAAGCATGCGCCTGACAGGTCTGGTCGTTTTACTCGGGTGGCTGACGCTTGCCACGCCGCTTTGGGCCGACCTGTGGACGAACCAGGCGGGACGGGTGATTGAGGCCAGGATCGAGGCGTTTGACGGCGCTTGGGTAACTTTGGCGCGCACGAATGGGGCCCGCTTGAGACTGCCCCTGCGGGTGTTGTGCCAGGCGGATCAGCATCGGGTGCGGCGGCAGACGGGGCATTCCATTGCTCCAGCTTTTGTCCAGGGGGCGTATCGTGATGCGAGAGCGATCATCGATCAGTTTCAGCGCCTTCCTGCCGAGCGGCGCACAGAAGCGGGCCGGACCGCGAGCATACATCTGGCTTGCGCGGTCTTCGACGGGCGTCTCAAGCCCCGCTGGTCAGAATTGAAAGACAAAGAGATCCTTGAGGAAGTCAGACGCCTTCGCGCTGCCCTGCACGATCAGTGACTTATCGTAATTTGTTTCCGAATCACCTCGCTTGGATCGTGTGGTTGCGATGCTCAAGGCCCATTCCCAAAATCTCCCTGGCTCAGCGCGTTCTCATCGGAGCTTTTACCACGACGACATCGTACGAGCGATGGTGAACTGATTTCGGGCCGCTCACCGGAATGCCATCGTCCGAGACGCTTTTTGTCCGTTTTCCCGATCACAGGGCCGGAGTGTCATTGGCCGGCTCAGGGAGCTGTGTCTCACTGCCGTAACCGGCGGTCCAGCCACGGATAGGCCCGCTCCTTGGCTGCTGTATCAAACGCATGGCCGCCATCAAAAAAGTAACCGTCCAGACGATCCTCGGCTTTGTGAAGCGCATAGACCTCGCGCACAAGAGGCATGACAGCGTCGCGCACGCTTTCCGTCCGAGGAAACGTCGTGTCCTTGCAGCCGCACACGATAAACAACGGGCACGGCGCGATCAGCGCGAGCACATGATGGAAATCGAACGGAATCTCCTTGGGCCAGTCGGTTAATTGGACGGAGTCTCTTGCTTGGGCCGAGTCTCTAGCGATGAATGCGGCGGCGGTTGGCGATTGAGCTCCAGCCAGTATTCCTTAATCAACCGCAGCATCTTGGCCAATTCATCGAGGGAAGAGGGCTTTACAAGGAAGGAGTTCGCGCCCAGCGCGTAAGCGCGCGGGATGGCATCGTCAAGATGAGAAGCGGCAAGCATGACAACCACGAGCGTGTTGAACTTCCCCTGGCTGCGAATCCACTTCAACACCTCCAATCCGGAAACTTCGGGGAGTTTCAAGTCCAGCAAGACCAGACGGGGCAGCGGAAATTCTGTGCGGTCGGCATATTTACCGTGGCCATCCAGGTAATCGATGGCGTCGCGGCCATTCGGCGCCACGCGCAACGGGTGGTTCAAGCCAGCCGGAATCATGGCGCGCTTGAAGAAGAACACGTCGTTCTCGTTGTCCTCGACTAACATAATGAGCCCGGACATTCGTTATCGGCAGCCTGGCGTGCTAATCCACCAGGTCGCCTGAGCGCACCGCTACCCGCCACGGGTGAACGCCGCTTCCGACCTGAAGAACAGCTCGGCTCGATCAGAGTACGTGCGTTCCAGACTTTCGCCACTAGGAAAAGACCCTATTCAGCCAAGGGTGATAACCTCCAGGCACATCATGGTGCCAACCCATGCACGTGTGGTGAGGGCGGCGTTGTTCCGAGCAAACCATCACGCAGGAGCCAGAAAAAAGAGTGTTGAAGCCTTCCGAGCGATGCCTATGATGCTTGCGGCTGAGATGTCAGCCGAGTGTCAATCAACCCTACACTGCACTGAAGAGCTATGAGAATCATGAAAAGCCAACAATCTTGGGGTAAGCGTGGCGCTGGATTCACTTTGATCGAACTGCTCGTCGTGATCGCCATTATCGCGATTTTGGCGGGAATGCTTTTGCCGGCCCTCTCCAAAGCCAAAACCAAGGCCCAGGGCATCTCCTGCATGAGCAACAACCAGCAGTTGCTAAAGGCCTGGCATTTGTATGCCACCGATTTCGATGATGCTTGCGCGAACAATTTCACCATTCCTGACACGGAAACAGCTATCAACAGCAAGAAGTTTGATAACTGGGTCAATAATGTGATGACTTGGGGAGCCGGGACGTCGGCCGGCGACATCAGCAACACGAACGTGGCGTGGGTTCAGAACGGCGTGCTGGCGCCTTACACAACAGCGGCGCTGGCAATCTACAAATGCCCCGCCGACATTTTTGTCAGCCCGGCCCAGAAGACCAAGGGGTGGACAAGCCGATTGCGGAGCAACGCCATGAATGCGCTCTTCGGCAAGTCGAGCGGCAATCCGAGCGACATCAGTTGGAGGGGCTTGAGCTGGTATGCCAGCGGTCAATATCGTCAATTCCTGAAAACGACGCACGTGCCCAATCCCGGCATGACTTGGCTGACCGTGGATGAGCACCCCGACTCCATCAACGACGGCTTTTTCATCGTGGACATCAACGCCAGCCAATGGGGCGATCTCCCGGCCTCCTTCCATAACGGCGCGTGCGGATTTTCGTTTGCCGACGGCCATGCGGAGATCAAGAAATGGCAGAGCCCGACCTCGAAATACCCTGTTCGATTCAGTTTTTCCACCCGACCGTTCGACGCCAAGGGCAGATTGGATTTTGCCTGGTACCGAGAACGAACTGGCTACACCCTGGCCCGGTAAGCGGCCTGCCGTTTGAGTAATGCCCGTGCGCCGAGATTCCTCCGTTCTTCCCAAAGCGGAAGATACATCTGCTGGCCCGGAACGTGCCGCCGGATATTCGTTGCGATCAATGCGGAAAGCCGGCTACGCAGGTCTGCTGCCAATGCCTTTGGGACGCTACTGGCGTCGTGTGCGACGAGTGCGCCACCGCTCATGAATGCGGCGAGGAGATGCTGCTGCCAGTGGTGAATTCGCCACGGATGGGAGTCTGCGGTTATTGCGGTCCTTCGAAGGAACCGTAAGCTGGCGGAGGGTCGAAGCGCAGAGTTGCACTCATCTTCAGGCTTGCTCCCGGGTTTGTCGTCGCTTCGGCCCCATCCCCAGCCAGCAGGCGATCGCGATCAGATTCAGCACGGCGGCGGTTTGGAAATAGGCGTCGGCGCTTGACGTCAATCGGTAGAGGTAGGGAAAAGCAATCGAACTGACGAACGAACCGAAATTGCCGATCATGTTCATCGAGCCGGAAATCGCGCCCGAATTCTTGCCGCCGATATCCACACAATAAGCCCAACTCGGGCTGATGGTCATGTCCGCGCCGAAAGTCGCCAGGGCAAAACACGCGACCGCCGCGCCGGGGCTGTGCACCAGATTGACAGCGACCATGCCGGCGAGCGCCAAGACGAAGCCAATGATGGCCGGTAGCCGGCGGGACCAGGATCGATGCTTGCTGCGGTAAATCCCATCGACCACGAAACCGGCGACCCATTGCGCGGTGGCGCCAAACAAGAGCGGGATCATGGCGTAACCCGCAGCTTCGGCCTGGGACATATTGTAATGGTCCTTCAAATAAGGATGCATCCAGGACAGACAAATGAAGAACGTGAAGTTGCTGGCAAAATATTGGATCATCGCCAGCCTCATTCCTCGCGATCGGAACACTTGGCCGAAGCTGGCCTGCGGCCCGCCCTCTTTTTCTGCAGGAGGAATGGGAAGGTCCGGATGATCCCGAAACCAACCAAGCCAAAAGACTGCCCAGATCACTCCAATTGCGCCGAGCAACGCGAACGAAACACGCCAGCCCCACTGGCTCATGAGCCAAGCCAGGAGCGGAAAGGCCAGCGCGCCGCCCAATCTTGAACCGGAAAAGATGATCCCGTTGGCCCGGCCGCGCTCGCTCACGGGCAGCCAATTGTAGAACGCGCGAGCGCACCCGGGAAAGGCTCCGGCTTCGCCCATTCCGAACAAGAAGCGCACGACCACCAGCACACCCAAGCTTGAGACCGCACCGGTCAGTCCTGTGAGAAGGCTCCACGCCACGACTACGGATGCGAGCGCGAGCCGCGGGCCACAGCGGTCCGCGAACCATCCGGACGGCACCTGCGCGATGGCATAGCCCAACGCGAAGGCGCCAAACACCCAGCCCATGTCCTCGTCGCTGAGAGTGAGTTCGGAGGCGATCGGTCCTTTCGCCGACGAAATGGCCACGCGGTCGATGTAAGTGATGAGCGAAAGAACGAACAGCGTGGCGACGACAAGATACCGCTTCGAGGTCATGGGAGAAAGTTGACCTGGAGAATGCCCCTCACCCCAGCCCCACTGTTGTAGAATTAAGGTCAACCGGCCGCTTCTTGCTCTTAATCGTGCTCTTACTCTTACTCCGGAACTCCCTGGAGAGATTAAGATTACGAGTAAGAGTAAGAGCAAGAGCAAGACGTGCTCGGGATGGAATCGAATTCATTCGAAATTCAACAGGAGTGCACCCCAACCCTCTCCCCGTCGGATGGGGAGAGGGTGGCCGACTTGTCCGCCGTAGGCTCGGCGAAGGCGGAAGGCCGGGTGAGGGCTGTGTAGCTGCTTCCAAACTCATGAGTAAGTCAATGGGCATTCCCGAAAACAGAATTCGCGGTGTTCCAGAGGATATCGTGCTTGGCGCCGGCCGGGAGTTCTCCATTGAGGATTTTCGACATTTCGGTTTCCAGGCTCTCCGGAAGATCGGATCCGATCATGAGCCGAGAACTCGGCACTTGCGCTGCGACTTCAGCGACATGATGCGGCATGAGCGTGGATAGCTCCACGTAAATGTTCGGACAGACCGAAGCCGCCACCATGGCTTCCTGAAAAAAGACGCTCCCGCCACTGTGGGCGAGCACCAGGCGTATCTCGGGAAATTTGCGGGCGGGCGCGATGAACAAAGAGGGGAGGGAAAAAGGAACTCCATCGCCGGTGTGAGCCACCACCACCAGGTGATTTTGCGCCGCGGCCTCGAAGAAAAAATCGCTTCGACTCGAAACGGGATTGAGCGGCTGAAACTTCGGTTGCAGTTTCAGCGCCCGGAAACCGAATTCCTCCGCGCAACGGCGGATCTCCTCGCGAAACTCAGCCTCGGAGATGAACGGGTACAGGCAAGCCGCGCCTGCCAAACGGTCAGGATGCGCGCGGACCGCTCGGGCGATGAGTTCGTGCGCCTGACGGAAATCCTCGACGACAGGGAAAGGAATGACCAGCGCGCGGTCCACGCCGAAGCGATCCATGTGCCCCAACAGTTCATCGCCAGTCAGGCTCCGGCCACTGTGCCGGGCGGTGCCGATGTGGGTGTGGGCATCGAAAATCCTGAAGCCGTCTCTCACGTTGACCTTTCGGGCAGGCGAGGCCTTCCCTAGCTTCTCTAACGCAATGTCGTCAGCCTGCGTGAATCTGCCAAATCCGAAATCCGAAGCTCGAAATCCAAAACAAACTCAAAAGCGAAAAGCGCGCAAATGTTTTCGGCCTTTCGGAAGGGAGATCCGGGACGTCGTGGAACGCGTCCCTGCCAAGTTCAGGTGCGCTCTGCGAGAATTTTGGGAATCACCAATTAATACCGCCGAGGGCCGCGCCCGCCGCGATATCCGCCGCCTCCGCCACCACCGCCGCCTCCGCCGTGGTCATGACGTTCTTCGCGAGGCCGGGCTTCGTTGACGGTCAAATTCCGTCCTTCGTGGCTCTTGCCGTTGAGGGCTTGGATCGCCGCATCAGCCCCTTCCTTGGTGGCCATGGTGACGAACGCGAAGCCGCGGGAACGTCCGCTGTTCCGGTCCAGCATCAGATTGACCTCGGTGACAGGGCCAAATTGGCCAAAGAGATCTTCCAGATCGTTCTCGGTGACGCCATAGGCAAGGTTTCCGACGAATAGTTTGGTGTTCATGACTGAATGTGCATTTCGACGAACTGCCACTTCCCAGACTGTTCCCGGACCTCGGGATCGAATTCATCACCTGAACGTTCGTTCATCTGAAGACTCAGCAGGTCTTGAAAATCGACGAGTTCACAAAACTCGCACGAGCATCCCCAAATCGGCCCAGAATGCAAACAGATTTTCCGCCGTGTTTCTTCGTAGAGGCGGGCGTCCCGCCTGCCGTAGAGGGCGGCATCTTGCCGCCTGGAAGTCAGCGGGAATTTCCAATCTTGCCCGAACATTTGCGCCGGTTCCCCGGTCCAGACGCTGCAAAATTCACACAACAATCGAGGTAGGGACGCCGCGCTGCGGCGTCCCCGCGCCGTGCAGGCGCGGAAGCCCTCCGAACGGTTGGAGCGACTTGGGCACGGGCAGCTCACACGGTTCCGCCGCTCCACGCGGCAGGGACAGCGCCGGCGCGCCGTCCCTACCTGCAAAATGTGCTCTATCCAGGAGCACGGTGTGGAATGTGCGGGCTACAGAGGAGACCGTGGGATGGACTGCACGCGGAAGGTTTGTAGTCCCGCCTTTAGGCGGCCCGAACCGGCTAGAGCCGGGACTACATGCGCGGATCGTGGCTCGCGCTTGCGGCCGAAATGAGAATTGCTGGAGCAAAAGAAGGCTCGGGGGAGCAACTTGGAGCTGCCATCAAAGCTGGCGACGCCGGGCTTCCGGCGTCCCCGCCCGCGTTCAGCCGGGGCAACTCGACTCGCGAGACCAGCGTCCGAACTCCTGGTCGCGTGGAATTACACCGAACATACAAAGGGACCCGCGACAGTTCCAAGTGGGTAGGGAGCGGAGTGGAATCCGTCCCTACCGACGACGAGCAGATCGCGACGCGTTCTGAGTCTAGTTGAGGTCGCCGATCCGCTCTGGCGACGCTCTCCAAAGCCGGAAGGCGAATCTCCACGTTCCAGCTTCCTATGAATTGGCTGGAAAGATTCACTTCGCCGCCGCGACCGGCGGCAGGAAATTCTCCATGACCAAGAGTTCACTCGATGATTCACCAGCCTGAAGAATCAGAATCTGATTCCCGTCCCGACTGACCAGCACTTTGTTCATACGCGGCAGAGCAAGTTCCGTTTTCTTGAATTCGCCAGTCTCGTACGACACTAACCAAAGTTCGACCGGCGGAGGCGGCGTAGTTTCGGCTTCGTCCTGTTTCAGGAAGTGAAGCCATCGGTTTGTATTCCAGGAAAACTGCAGGTCGGTGTACTTTGGCAGAGCAAGACTCAGGGTTTCATTCGGTCTGTCACGCGTCAAATCGAACACCTTCAACGTCCGCTCTCCGTTTGGGCCTGACAACTGTAGCGCAAGCCGTTCGGTATCCAAGAATGGAGAACGCACGCCGATTCGATTCGTCGAACGCAGTATTTCGGTATCATGGCCCGTCAGCAGGTTGCGTTCGCGCTCCACGTCGATCTCACTGGAATCGGTCGAAATGTGGCGGATGTACTGGAGCCGATGGGCCGGCATGTAGAGGCCGAGTGAGTAGGATATCTTCGGATCCGGCTCACGGAACAGCTCAGTCTCCGTGACCTTGTCCGACTTCAGATCGTGTTGAACCAACACCCACCTTCGAGGCGAGGTGTCCCTTCTGACGTAATGGACGGTATTCGTGTCCGTGGAGGTGCTCACCCACTGGAACGCCGAATTTCGATCAATAGTCAAAAAAATATCGACTTCGCCGTTTGTGGGATTGACGCGATAAAGACGATTCTGATTTGTCTTCCCTTGTATGAGCAGCGTCTCATTATTTAACCACCAAGGATACTGAAACAGGTTGAAATCCGGCAGGCCGTCAATCTGACGCTCGTGTCCAGTGTCCAGACGCAAGACTCGTAATGATTCAGGTTCGCTCGGTCGGGTGCGCTGTTTGTAAACGACGCTGTGTCCGTCAGGCGAGAAACTCCATCCAGGGGAAACCAGAGCGCTGAATCGTCTTGAGATTTGCCGTGGTGGCGTAAGGAGTTTTCCAGTCTCAAAATCAAGCGAGGCGCGCAAGAAATCGGATGTTCGTAGGTTTGACTGCCGGTAGTAGAGAGCGCCATCGTGCGATACGCCAATAGCTGAAATCTGTCCGATATCCGCCTTCAGCAGGACCGGTTCTCCATTTGCCTTGCCGTTCGTCACAGGCAGGAGCCACAGGTCGGTGCTCGCGCGCCGGTCACTGCTGAAAAGCACGCCGTTCCCGTTGGGTGTCCATCCTAGAAATCGATCATCGGCCGGATGTTTGACCAACTCGCTTTCCACACCACTGCTCACGTCCAACACAAGAATGTCATACTCCGCACCCTGTTCCTCACGGCCAGAGTAGGCAATGTGACGACCATCCGGTGAAAAGCGAATATCGAAGACTGGGGAACGCTTGCCAACCGACTTTAGAGGCCGCACGGACCCATTCTCCGTCGAGACGAGTGCCAGCTCGTATTCCCTTGATGCGCGCGGTCCGGTTCCAAAGACAACAAGGATCTCCGCTTGCGTAGGCGACCAGGCCGCCGGCCAAAGAGTGGTGTTGGTCCGTGTCAAAACAGTCCTGCGATTCGAGTCATCCAAGGAAACGATTCGAAGCTCATATAAGTAATTGGCGTCGCTCACCAGCGTCCAAGAGTACGCCAGCCGCTTTCCGTCATCCGAGAGAACATCCCCGTCCGCGTATTGAAGCGGTCGTTCCCATGAAGCGCCGTCTGTAACACGGCGACGCTGGCCTGTAGCCAAGTCTCGAACCACGACATTCCCGGTATCCCAATCGACGAAGGACAGAATCCTTCCATTCGCGCTGATACTATCGCCAGTCGCCTCTAGTCCGGACGCGAGCTGCCGCACCACGATTGACGATGCTCTCTTGCCTAATTCGCCGAGCCGTTCTCGCGCTTTGGCAATGATTTCAGCTTGGTCAGCAAACTGGCCGAGAATCTTCCGGAACGCTGCTTCTGCTTGATCCTTCTTTCCGCGCTTCAATTCGCAAACCCCCAACCTGTACTGCGCCTGCGCGACGAGCGAGCGATTGGACTCACCTTCCTTGACGATCCCTTCGTAAATCTTGATCGCGGCCTCCAGGTTCCCTTCCGTCTCCTCGGCGTAGATGCCCTTTTGCAGAAGGACAGAGAGCGATTCGGCGGCGGCGGCGGTGGACACTGCAAATAGGCCGGCGAGGGCCACCGTTGTGAGTTTTCGCGTGAGCGTATTCATACGGGCTTTCTTTCTTGGCTTCGCCACAGTTCAATTTGCCTGCAAAAAGGGAGGGGTCTGCTTGCCGCGAAAGAACGCAAAGATCGCAGAGAAAACGCTGAGATGATCTTTGCGCTCTAGGCGTTCTTTCGTGGCTGCCCCCCATCGGTTTGCAGGTGTGTCTTGACGGCGCCTCTGCGGGCTTTCCCGGCGGCCTGGGCTGCGGCAATGCGGTTCATGATTCGGTTTTCGGTGTGAAACCCTAGCAAACGAGTTTTACCGTTGTATTACCATTTGATCCTTTTTTGATCCTTTCTTGAGTTATGAGATTTCGCTTAGAAGCGTCGTGTGTGACAGAGACCGGACGGTGGCGGAAAGGGTAGATTGAGGCTGGAATGCAGCCAGACAAAATCTCCCGGTTTGCCGGCTTGAAATCGGGTACAGAAGGAGCGATTGTCTGACGTATGGCTGACATGATTGAAGTGAACACGCGAAAGTTCGTGCGGGATTTTGCCGCGATGAAAGAGTTGACCAAGGCGGGTTCATCCGTCCGCATTGTGGAAGGCGGACTGACCTGGGTGTTTCGCCTGGACAAACGCAAAAGCGGTTTCCTCGGAGCCACCCAAGGCACGCTGCAACACCAAGGGCCGCCGGAAGAGCTGTTCGCCACGGGCGAAGGCTGGGAAGCGGAGAAGTGACTTATCTCTGGGACACGCACGCGGTGATCTGGGCCATGGAGGACGATCCGCTACTTTCCGAGAGAGCCCGCGCTGCCGCAGAGGAGCGGAATGAAAACGCCGTCAGTGGGATTACTCTGTGGGAAGTGGCGGCCTTGGTGAACAAAGGCCGGATCAAGCTCAGCATCCCGTTGGACGAATGGCTGGACGAATTGACCAGCCGTTTGCCGGTGTTCAATATCTCTGGCGCCATTGCCGCTCGCTGCTACAATCTCGGCCCATTTCATGGCGATCCAGCGGACCGAATCATCGTCGCGACCGCACTGATCCACAGCCTGACGATCGTCACGAGGGATCAGAAGATCCACGCCTATCAAAAAGTCGCCTCCCTCTGGGACTGAACCGATGCAAATCGCGCTCAGGATTGGCGTCCGCCGCGTTGACGATCTCTTCGTAAATCTTGATCGCCGCGTCCAGGTTTCCTTCCGTCTCCTCAGCGTAAATGCCCTTTTGCAGAAGCACGGAGAGCGATTCGGCGGCGGGGGCGGGGAATGCGATAAGCATGCTGGCCAGAGCCACGACTACAAAATGACGAGTGACTTTCTTCATATCTGGTTTCCTTTCTCCGTGCCCCGGACTGTCCAGCGCTACCACCCTTGGGAGGATTGTTTGCCGCGAAGGAACGCAAAGACCGCAGAGAATAGCCCAGGATGGTCTTTGCGCTCTTTGCGTTCTTTCGCGGCTGCCGCCTCGGCTTGGCAGTGCGTCGGCACAGGAACTCTGAGGCATTCTGCGGCGGCCTGCACGGCGGCAATGAAGTTCATGGTTTGGTTTTCTGCCTCGCACCCTAGCAAACGAGTTTTACCGTTGCATTACCGTTTCATCCTTTTTTGATCCTTTCTCGCCGATCTGGTAGCGGAAAGTTGTCGCGTCGCCAACGGTCCAGACCGCCTGAACTCTGAGCCCGCTTCATGGTCGTTTGGCTGCGGAGTTTCAGATTCTCGACAGGATTCTCAGGATTAACAGGATGGGACAGATCGCAACCCGACTCAGCAATTCTGTAAATCCTGTTGATCCTCTCGCACGCCTGATGTCCATCATTTGGCGGTCGCGACCGGCGGCAGGAAGTTTTCCATGACCCAGATCTCGCGTGAGCCTGGAGTGTTGGTTCGGAAAACGATCCGTTTGCCATTTCCGGGCAAGCCCCAGTACTGATCGTTGGCGACGGTGAGTCCAACGTTCTTCAACTCACCGGTCCGAACTGAGAGCGTCCACATCTCGGAGGGCACACCGATTCCGGGTTTCATGGGCTTTACCAAGATGAGATGAGGTTCACCCCAATGCTGCCCGCGATACTCGTAACCTTCGGGAACCGTCACCTGATTATGCCGGCGAAGCTCCGAGCCTTCCAAGGTGAACAACGAGAAGATGGGCCGGTTCCGGTCGTCAGTCGTCACAAGGAAACCTATCGGCTTCGGATCATGCTCGTCATCCACCACACCGACAGGCGATTTTGAGGTGAGCAATTCTTTGTCCGTCCCGGTAACGAGGTCGTGCAAAACGAGAACATACCGATCTTCCGATTGTTTCCTGCGGTTGAAAAAGAAGGTTCTTCCGTCCGACATCAATACGCCGGCATTCCGCGGGATTCGAAATTTCACAGATGATCTGACTTCGGCCAAGCCCGGAATCTGGTACTCGGTTGCACGGTGCGATTCGAGCTCATGCTTCACCAGCACGAACTTTTCTGTCTCTCGGTAATACCGACCATACGCGACGAAATCCCAATAAACTCGGAAAAAGATTGGCCCCCTAGTAGTGCTCTGTTCCACACCAGGACGAGGGATAGCGAACGGAACGATTTCGCCGGTTTGCGTGGCTATCCTGTACATGCCCGCCTCACCTTCCTGACCGGAAAGGGCAGCGAAAAGTGACTTGTGATCTCTGGCGATCCACCACCACCCAATGCGATTGGCCCAAGTCCGCGAGTTCGGAATCTCCCGCTGTTCCCCGGATTCCGAATCAAAGACAAAGGCAACCGGTTCCTTGTCCTCGGAGCGGAAATAGAGAAATTGTCCGTCGCCTGAGCGTATGAATTTGTCGCCCAAACTCCCATCGGAAGTCCGTCTCAGCATCGTCCGCAAGAGTTTTGGACCGTCCAGCAGCTTGCCGGCTGCGAAGTCCGCGGAAGCCGTATAAGTCTCCTGCAAGGGCCCTGTCGCGATGTTGTAAAATAGTGCGCCGTCGCGCGTCAGCCCAATCGGTTGGATGTCTCCTACGTCGGCCTTCAGAAGTTTCGGTTTCGCGTCCACTTTATTCAATTCCAGCGACCAGAGGCCGGTTGTCCCGCTGCGATCACTGGTAAAGAGCAGACCCGTGTCGCGAGGTGCCCAACCGACAAAATTTTCGTGTGCCACGTATTCGACCGCGACTCTTCGCGCCTCGGTTTCCAGGTCCACGATGACAATGTCATTCGTTGGCTGGACGCGACCACGCGCATTTGCGTTGCGGGAATGATTGTAGGCCAGGTAACGCCCGTCTGAGGAGAAACGCGCATTCGAGCCACTGAACGGCGAGATTCCACCAAGGTGGACCAGCTTTCGGACCATGCCGTTTGCAGTGCCAACGAGTGAAATCGAAACCTGTGAATTTGTCCCCTCCCAATTCCCTGGCATATATCCCTGCTCCCAGCGGGCCTCGATCGCGGCGATCCATTTCCCGTCTGGCGACCAATCCTCAACCACCACCCATCGGTTCGTCTCCTGAGCGAGAAGGACGCGCGAGGAACCACTCTCGACGCCGGCCACCAGGAGCCCGGAGGAAAACGTCTCTTTCCCGTAATGGACCCAGTTGTAGGCGATGCGTTTTCCATCTCTAGATAGAACGCATTGTTCGGGAAATCCGTCAGTCCCTGCAGTCGGATTGTTCGTAAGTAGCCGATTTTGTCCAACTAGCAAGTCGCGCACCGCGACGTTTCCGCTCATGAGATCAACAAAAGAGAGATAACGACCGTCCATGCTGACGCTGTCCCCGAGAGTTCGAGCACTCGACCAAATCTGCCGAACGGTCGTAGCGGCCGTTGGCTGTCCAAGTTCTACCAAGCGCTCCCGACTCTTCGCCACCAGTTCAGCAGCGTCAGAGAATCGGTCAATCAGCATTCGGAACGCGACCGCAGCGTCCTCCGTCTTCCCCCGTTTCATCTGACACACCCCCAGCCGGTACTGCGCCTGAGCGACGAGCGAACGGTTGGCCTCACCTTCCTTGACGATCCCTTCGTAAATCTTGATCGCCGCGTCCAGGTTGCCTTCCGTCTCTTCGGCGTAGATGCCTTTTTGCAGCAGCACGGAGAGCGATTCGGCGGCGGGTGCGGTGAACACGACAAGCAGGCTGGCGAGCGCCACAGTTGCGAATTGATGCGTGAGTTTTATCATGGAACTTACCTTTCTTTGTAATTTCCCCAAATCGTCCCGGGAGGGTGAGACTCCGTTCGAACCCTGATCACTCTCCGGCCATGGATTCCAGGGTTCGGCAGGACCCCGACCCTTCCGGTTTGGCGGAGTCTCGACAGTGCCGCAAAACCTACTTTCAACTCGCTCGTCCATGGGGAGAATTCTTGCCGCAAAAGAACGCAGGGAACGCAAACGATGCCGGGATGATCTTTGCGGTCTTTGCGTTCTCTTGCGGCTGCCAAAACTGCGGCAATGCGGTTCATGGTTCGGTTTTCGGTGTGAAACCGAGCAAACGAGTTTTACCGTTGTATTACCATTTCATCCTTTTTTGATCCTTTTCGGCGATGTTGATGCCCCTGAACCGCACGGTTGGAGCGCCGGTCTCCGACCCGGCCCGTCGAGAGGACCATGTTCGCCAGCGCGCATTTTTCACACTGGCTTGACACAGTGTTCAGGATGCACTGCACGGTGGATGTCCCCTCACCCCGTGCCCTCTCCCCAACCTTTTGAATGGGAACGATTCAGTAGGTTGGGGAGAGGGAGAAAGGGTGAGGGGGCTTTCTGCTCATGAAATATGCAGGCTTAGATTCGCGCCAAATCGGAGACCGGCGCTCCGGTACAGGTCATGAATGCCGCGGTCGTTCTATTTGAGCAGGATTTCAAGCCTTTGGACCGGCCGCCGTGTGTTTCCCGCCCAAATGGCGGAATACCTCGTCAAACTGGTGATCCGAATCTCGCCGGTCGGAATTTCTCCGCGCGCCTCGAGTTCCTTCATCACAGATTGGATCAATGCTTGTTCCTCCTTGGCTCCGTGCCGAATCATGGCAAACGACACGGCGCGGCACTTTGGCGTCTCAACGATCTTTACATCGTTCTCCAGATTCTTGACTTCAAGATCCTTGGGTATCTCAAGGATGAGGTTCTCCATCCCCTCCGGCAGGGAAGGCAACTTTTGATGTTGCAGAAATCCCTGCGCCCGGCGGCCCCCGGTCTTAAACACGCCGTAAAGCTTGGAATCCGAACGGTACTCCTGGCCATCCTTGATCTGGATCGAGGCGAACCGCTGTTCCGGCAGAGTGACTTGTTGCTTGGGACCGAGGCCGTCGGCGCCTAATTTCAATTCCGCGACGAGATCGGGAGGAGTCGGCCCCTTCGAACGCTTATGCTCGAGAAACCATTGTTCGAGCGCTTTTCGGTCGATGAGCGGGTCGAGGTTATGTTTTCCCTCCGGATAAAAGGTGTGCTTCACGCTGGCTCCGCACGCCTGCAAGGCCAGCAACATCGTTTCGGCAAACCAAAATGGAACGGATGGGTCTTGTTCGCCGTGATGAATCCAGATCGGCAGGTTTTTCAAACGCGGCGCCATGAATATGTCTCCGCCGCCGCAAACCGGGCTGATGGCCGCGAAGTGCTCGGGATTGGCCATCGCCCAGTTGTAAGTGCCGAATCCCCCCATGCTGCCTCCCGTCAGATAGACGCGATCCTCATCGACCGGAAGCAAGCGCTTTATCTCACCCAACAAATAGTTCAGCGCCTTGGCCTGCCAACCCGACTGACTGATCGGCTTGACCATAATCAAAGGCGAGTCGCCGGAGGGCTGCGACGCATTGAAATGGACAGGCCGCCGGCCTCCGCCGCCGCCATGCAGTTGAATCAAGAGCGGGTATTTTCGGTCATCGCCCAGGAAGTCTTTCGGAACCGACACAACGAAGGTCTTGATACTGGACGGGTCATCACTCGGATTCGGCGCCAGCGGAATCTCTGCACCAGGCTTTTCCGAAAACAGGTTTCTTCGCCGTTCAAGGGCGTCGGCCAAATCGCCGGCGTATTGGCGGTCGGGCAGTACAGTCTCGTCAATCATTTTGAAGTCGTATCCCAGCTTCTGATCCAGCCAAAACACCGCGGAGGACACGATCTTTCGCCAGGCGGGTTCCAGGAATTCAACATTCCGCGCCGCGACGTGCAGGCGTTCGAGAGGTTTTGCATTTTCGGCTCGGAAAGAGTTGAGTTCTTCCAGATTGGTTCTCTTCAGTGTGAAGGTGCCGCCTTCTTCCAACGTGGACTCCAGATAGCATTTCCCCGCCAAGCTTTGGTTCGTGGAGAGATTTGCCATGTATCGGCCAAACAATTCCACACCGTCGCCGTGTTCGATTTTGAGCTCTACCCACGATGCGCAATCGGGCGTGACCTCTCCGGTGCCGGAGGTTCGGGTGCGGCTCCCGAACATCGTCCACTCCATGACCACGGCGATCTCGCGTCCCTTGACGGGCTTGATCTCGAGGATCATGGGATAATTCGTCTTCCAACTGTTCTGGTAGAAACTGCCATTCCACAGCCCGGCGAATTTCGCGACCTCCGCCTCAACGTCGGCCGCCTCTTTCGCGGTTTGCGCTTGGGTCTGGCCGGAACAAAGTGTCGTTACCAGGAACATCTGGAAGACCACTCGGACGAGCATTCGAACGTATGACATATTCAAACTCCTGATTGGTTGGTTGTTGGTTTAGGTTCCCTTTCCCCCTCACCCTGCCCCTCTCCCCACGGAGAGGGGTGCGAGTCGAACGATGAGCGTTCCAGTGAATGAAATATGGCAAATCATCTGCTATGTATTCCTC